>NVSS01000192.1 GCA_002732805.1 Coxiella sp. (in: g-proteobacteria) | reverse complement strand
CCTTGAAGGCCCTAAGGCGGGAGAGGTTTTGGTTGAAATGAAGGCAACCGAACTGGATGATGCCCCTCTCAAAGCCGCTTCTGGTTATGTGTTCTTCACTACCTAAGGGGAACATTTCATTAAGCATAGCCTGAGCATGAACACCTTTTAAAGCAAATGATTCATCGCTCCTATAGCGCTCAAATGAAGACCCCATATCCGGAAGTCTCGGTAATACGGCCACGCTTGTATAGTCAGAAACATAGCGACTGATCATGGTATCAAATGATACTCGCAACTTACTATAATTTTCTTCAATAAAAAAAATGGAACGAACGCGGATTTCCGCAGCAATATCACCAACAGGCTTCTTCATGTACCTATCCTCCAATTACTATACGTCAGCGCAGTATAACCTCGATCGGCTTGAACTCAAATATAGTTACGATTTTTTACACACCGCGCCACTGGATAAATAGCCCCCCTAAGAAAGCTCCCTCTGCTATGTTAAATATCACTAACCTATTTATTCCGTTTATTGGGGCAGTACTATTTAGCACAGGTAATAACAATTCAGCCAATACCTTTCCGATCTCGCTGTTAGAGTCGTTGCGGTTATTGCATTCATATTAAACTTTTTGATCAAAATAAAAAATAAACAAGCCGTAACATACGCACTGTTTATTTTTCACGCACCCTAAAAATATTCTATTTTTTATTATGTTAATGTAATATTTCAATTCTGTTACACAATATATTGATTATTAACAACAATAATCTTGACGCTTGAAACAGTAACTGCACGACTGAACGTGTTTTTTAGACAATAATTTTAGGGGAAAATAAATGAAAAAAATCGTTATCGGATTAATCGGCGCTTCTGTTCTAGCCGCTACGGCTGCATCGGCAGCAACACACATAACTTATACAAATGGCAACACTGACAGCCCTTGTATCACCAGCTCTTATGGGCTTACTGGATTATGCGTTCAATGGATTGGGGATAGCTCGGGTTCAGTTAAGTATGGCACGCCTGCGATTGCATACGCGCAAGCTCAATATACTAATGAGTTGATAAAAACAACAATGAATATGGGAAGAGATTTACCAGCTTGGCCAACACGCGGTGCAGCAATCTTTATTAATGAATCTTCTGATTCAATAGGTTTTTCTAGCCATGTCGACATGACAGGGGCCACGCCTAATCTGTGTGCATTTCACCTTGGGACGAAAGATCTGCTAAAAGCTGAAAAAGACAATCGAGTCATACGATTCGTTATCAGTAAACATAACAATGCTTATGTCTGCAACCAGCAATAGCGCTCAATTATAATCTGCACCACAAGGTTCTGGGATGATCTCAGAACCTTAGGTGTGAGCGATGCCATGTACGACCAATAATCACACGCCTACTTAGGATGCAATACTGGCCGCTGAATTAGCTTTGGCGCGCTCAATAAATTTCGCTTGTGCTGCTTTCACATTATCAGCTTTACCCGCCCACGCCTCTAGTGCTGGCGCTTGTAATGCACGCCCATAAGAGAAACTGAGATTCCACGGCTTAACAATCGACGACGTATTCATCGCTGCTAAATGTGCGGTCGCTTCATCCGCGCTCTGACCACCCGACAAAAAGTTAATGGTGGGTACAGCAGCCGGCACCATACGACGCAATATATGCAACGTTGATTCCGCCACGGTTTTTATATCAGCTCGATTTGAACCGCTCGCTCCTGAAATCACCATGCTGGGCTTTAAAATCATACACTCAAGCATCACGTTGTGATGATGCAGATGTTCAAAGACACAATGTAATGTCTGCTCTGTCGCCTCTAAACAACGCTCAATCGTGTGATTCCCATCCATTAATACTTCAGGCTCCACTATCGGCACAATGCCATTGGCTTGGCAGATCGCTGCGTAATTTGCTAATCCTTCCGCATTAGCCGTCATGCACGCTGCACTGGGGAATTCATCTGAAATGGAAAGTACGGCACGCCACTTCGCAAATCGCGCACCTAATTTTTTGTATTCTTGTAAACGCTCAGGCAGATTATCCATCCCCTGCGTGTATTTTCATCGGATGAAAATGGCAATGGCTTCACACCCAGATCCACTTTAATGCCTGGCACAATGCCCTTGCTTGCTAGCAATTGAGGGAATGGCGTGCCATCTAAACCTGATTGGCGAATCGTTTCGTCGAATAAAATAACACCGCTAATGTATTTTTCAATACCTGGCGCCGTGAACAGCATGTCGCGATAGGCCTGGCGATTTTCTTCTGTTGATTCTACCCCGATACTATCAAAACGCTTTTTACACGTTGGCGTACTTTCATCCGCCGCCAAAATACCACGACCCGATATTGCAATATCCTTGATCGTTGCCTGTAGCTCTTTAATCGACATGTTTTCTCCTTTTTAGTAGGTTATCAAATCCCAGGGTCTTATATCGACCTCCATCCCCCCCGATTTAAGTTGCTATCAGAATATCAGCTTGCTGATATCCTCGCAATCACAAGTTCTATCCAAATGAAAATGCTGTTAAAATGCATCGCATGGTATTATCTGCACAAATTGTTAAATGCATTCATGTCCTCTGCAGCACTGTTTTCATGGGTGTTACCGTTGCCAGTTTTTTTTATATTGCCCTGAGTCAAAAACAACACAAACCTCAGCTCATGCGCTACGCACTACGCAGCAGCTTCTTTGGTGATGGCTTACTGCTTGCTCTCATTATCATCGTGTTTACGACTGCCTCTTATCTGCTGCCCTATTTTCAATTATCAACAACCACCCCTTGGATACGCGTTGCCTTTGCCGCATTTGGCATTGTTTCGTGCTTATGGCTCGTTAACGTCGTCCAAAAAACCGTCAGCTATCGCTGTCGTCGGCTCGTTTGGCCCGTGCTGTATTACATCAACAATAGCGTAATGATCTTAATATTGCTTTTGATCGTACATGATGCCGTCATGCATCGAACCTGGTTTGCTTAAGGATAAGGATAACGACCTATGAACATACTCGTCATTGGCGCAAACGGCTTTGTGGCTCGCGAAATCATCATTGCTCTGAAACAGGCAGGACACCATATCACGGCGTGTGCCCGTCGCCATTCATGCTTACTCACCGCCATCGGCATCAAGGACATCATCCGCGCTGACTTTCTAAAGGATACAACGACTGAATGCTGGCTACCGCGCCTCAACGCAATCGATGTCGTGATTAACTGCGTTGGCGTTTTTCAAACCAACAAAAAAAATATGTGGAAAATACACGTCGATACCCCCAAAGCGCTCTTTCAAGCCTGTGAACAGGTAGGCATCAAAAAAATCGTGCACCTCTCTGCCCTCGGTATCGATAAAATTGACACGCCCTATGCAACGAGCAAATTAGCAATCGAACAGTTCTTAGCAACACTGAGCATCGACTCCACCATCATTCGCCCTTCCTTTGTCTACGGCGAGGGGGCTTATGGTGGCAGCGCCTTGTTTCGTGGGTTAGCCGCCTTACCTTATATCATCCCAATGCCCGGTCGTGCGCAACAATTACTGCAACCGGTACATATTAAAGATTTAGCGCGTATGGCTTGTGATGCGATTCACCTTAGCGGCAAACGCCTACTCTGTGCCGTAGGGCCTGAGAAAATCCCCTTAAAATCGCTATTACCCAAATTACGTGGCTGGCTTGGCTTCAAAAAAGCCATCGCACTGCCGATGCCGATGTGGCCACTCAAATTAGCCAGCCTTGTAGGCAACCTTATTTATAATGCACCACTTGGCGGCACAGGCATAAAAATGATGCAACTCGATAATGTCGCCTCACCCGAACAAGAACAAACATTGCAGGATACGTTATCGTTTAAACCGCGCGGCTTCAGCGCCGGACTGGAATCCATGGTGAGCAGCATTGAGAATCGCTGGCATGCACGTCTTTACTTTTTAAAACCCTTGCTGCGTTTATCAATCGCCTTTATTTGGTTGTTTACCGGTATTATTTCATTGTGTGCGGCACACACCCAAGGCTTTCCACTATTACAACAGGCTGGCATTCCATCAAGCTGGCAACCTGCGCTACTTTATGGCGGTGCTGGCGTGGATTTACTACTAGGAACCGCTACCTTTTTAAACTACCGCTTACGCCTGATGGGCACCCTACAAACCCTGCTCATCGTCGTTTATACCGTCATCGCCTCGTTCTATTTACCGTTAATCTGGCTGCACCCACTCGGACCGCTCGCTAAAAATATTCCCTTACTCGCAGCTATTTGGGTCATGATGGCCTTGGAGGATGCACGTTAATGCTGTACGAATGGCTCAAAATAGTCCATGTCATTAGCGCCGCCATCCTATTCGGCACTGGCATGGGCACTGCATTTTATATGTTTTATGTGAATTTCAGTCAGGACATCGACTTAATTGCCAACGCAACGAAACAGGTGGTATTTGCTGACTGGGTCTTTACCGGTTCAGCTGGCGTACTCCAAGCCATCACAGGCTTCAGCATGATCGCGCTGAAAGGGTACTCGCTTAAACTACCCTGGATCTACGGGTCGATCATTGGCTACCTCATTGCAGGTGCCTGCTGGTTGCCGGTCGTCTGGCTACAAATCCGCTGCGCCCAGCTGGCATCTAACGCTGCCGCATCACAACAACCACTACCCAAACGCTATCATACCTACTTCCGGATGTGGTGGCTGCTCGGCATCCCCGCCTTTCTCGCATTGGTCGGTGTCTATTATCTGATGACTAATAAAGTTGTTTAGCTCTTTGGTACTGCAGTGGGTAAGGCGCTGCGGCTAACGCCGTCTCTGCTCGCACCACGCATCGCTCATACCTCAAACGCAAAGCCGCCAAGACTCGAAGGCGCAAAGGTTTTTTTGAATTTAACTTGTATTATTCTTTATGGTTTATTTAAGCTAAAAATTTATCTTTTTTTGGATGAAAATAAACGAATAAATAATATTACAATCTAACAATAAAATTCAAAAAAACCTTTGCGCCTTCGAGTCTTGGCGGCTTTGCGTTTGAGGTATGAGCTAAGATTGGCATTAACCGAGACG
>NVSS01000191.1 GCA_002732805.1 Coxiella sp. (in: g-proteobacteria) | reverse complement strand
GTATTCCAGGTTGGTTTTATTCCGGTGAGTTAGTTGGTATTGGTGCACGCGCACGACAAAATACGGACCGTAATGAAGCACGTAACGGCGCAGTTAGGCTAGAGGTTGATAGGACGCCCGCTACTTATCAAGAATTTCATGTGGGCATGATAGCCATTCATGTGGCCAAAAATACACGTGATCACATACACCGCAAGAGTGATCGTGCTAGCCTAAAAGCACGTACAGACGCAGACCGTATTGAAAGTCTGAAGCAATGCCTGAATTGTATGGTGCGCAAAGACCCCTTAATTAAACGCAGAACGCACAGTGCCTCGATAGAACAAGAATTAAGAAATCGCGCTCATGTGATTGCACATCTATTTAAGGCAGGGGCGCATTACCATCGTTATGAGCATTGGATTAGTCATGATCCAATTAATACGGCTGCATTCAAAAAACTGATCACCGAAAAACAGGTATGGTTGATTTTCACCTTGTTGTCTGGGGAAGATTATGCCAAATTCACAGCGCTATCATTAATTCAAGATCCCAACTTTAGTTTGGGCGAACTTAATACGTTTATGCGTGCCTATATTAAATTTATGCAAGGTCACGTGGATAAGTCGTCCACATTAGGTGTTCAGGATGCACGTAATCAGCTGATGGTTGATCAAATAAGATGGCTCACCGATATTTCTGCGGGGCGTGTGACGCAAGCAAATACAGTTACTACGCAAGTGCGAGGTGACGATGGAGGCATGGTTGATGTTGAAACGGTGCATGAAGTCGTGGAGACACCTGGGCGCATGGTCGACTTTTTAAATCAGCATGCACGAAAATCGGGATATTTAATAAAGGCACTTGCAGGGACGCTTTCCATACAGGATGCAAATGCGCATAATGCCGTCGTTGATGAATACCTTAAAGGGGGCCGCATTGCTGAAGGGCAACCAGTGCTAGAGCGTCTACGTGTGCTTGAACAAGGGCTGGTTGCAATGCTAGGCGATGCCTCAATCGATAGTGACATACATCATCTAGCAGGTCACGATGCTATGCTGGGATTAGCAGGCGAGCATGCGGGAATACGTCAAATACTGGTATCGGTTGCATGGCTTAAATCATACTACGCCGCCAAAGAACACTGTTGCACTTTGTTATCAGTATTAGAGAGCCGTGCACGTAAAAATGAAATTCTAGAGGATATGTTAGCGGTTGATTCGAATGCTGTATTGGATGCCTTTACATTGGACCCGGCTAATATGCAACGGCTAAAACACAATATGCCTATTAAAGTGACGGGCGGAACCGATGAGCCTGATGAGGTCGAGCCGGAACATTACACAGCTGATTTGGGCTTATTATCCTTTTTAGTGCGCCAACCCACTCCCGAAAAAAGGCAGCAACTGTACCGCGTGATTGCGCGGTTATTGACGGATGACCCACATTACAAGACGCCGATTCATGATTTTTTACAAGAGCTCAGTTCAGAGGGCGCACTTGATGATGAATCATTAGCGGAATTGAATAAGAGTTTAGCACCGCCCGACATCTCACCGGAAGAACGGCTTAATGTTGCGCGGCAATTGGTATTAGCCATTACAGCTAAAGACAACTGGGGGCTACTTGCAAAAGGTCACGCCATGGATACGCTCTATATGCAGCTCTTTCCTGAGATGGATGTGTTTGCGTTCTATCGCACTCTCGTGAATAAGGCGCAGTGGGAAGATGAGCCTACCAAAGCGGCTTTTGAAAAAGCAATGGGCTATCTCATTTTATATAGACAGCAGCAATTGGGTGATACAGAAACAGCAAATAATGTGCTTCATTGTTTGAGCGCGGCAGGTAATGTAGATGCAATTACACCACAATTAGTACATCTTGATGAATCGTTTCCAGCGCCCGAGGCAGAATTTACGGGGGCTAACCGTCACGCTAGAATGTCGTGTCAATTGCTTTATCACTGGGCGCACAGAGATGAGTCACACGGTGATGGCCAAAACTATTTTGCACAAAGCTATTTATTGCATCATATCGATCGCAAGGGCTTTGTAGCTCCCCAGGTGGTGGGCGAAGAGGCAGATGAAGTGAACGCATTTCCAGGAAAAACCGCCGACGAATGCCGACAAATTCGAATATCATTATTAATGGTATTAATCAGAGCGATTAGAGTACAAGATGATCGAGCGAAATACGGGCGACTTAATGAGGCATTTGCGCATTTTGCTGAGGCCTACCCCAGTCTGGCGCGCCATGGGGATAGCGCACCCGCACGTGTCCTTTATGAATTATATAATGCAAATTATATAAGCGTAGATGAATTTTATACGTTTGTAAAAGAATTATCGCGTCATGCTTTCCCGCAGTATATGTACAGCTTAGTTTATGTTTTCCAACCAGTCGATGCGTTAATAAAGCCCCTTACGCTCTTTTTAAATAGCGAAAATGATAAAGCGCGATTCCGGAAAGCAGCCGAACAGCTAATGGATGCGTTATTAATAGAACAAGCACACGGGGGTTACACCTTATTATTAGAGCAGGTTAGAAACGCGATGATGGGCTGGCACCCCGTGTCACCGCGCACCTATCCTGACGCAGGCCCGCCAATCGATTGTCGTAGTCGTGGACTGGATAGCATGATGGCAGCATTATTACAGCGTTGTATTGCGAACTACACAGAGGATGATGGTCAAGGTGCCGCTGTTATTTTTAATCAATTGATGTCCGTCTATCAACAGAAGTCATTGCTTGATAAAAAGGCGGTGCCAGCCAAGGCCTATTGGGTTGCTTTCCGCGAATTTATAGCAGATTCTATTAATACACGCGTCGCTGAATTTAAAATAGCACTATTAACACAAGATTCTTCAAGCTGCATTGATGATGCGCTCCAGGGTTGTTGGCTAGCGTATTGTCAGGCACCAGCACAAGAAGAGGTTGATTTACCGAGGGATTATATAGCGCATCCTATTGAGCTACGACAAGAATTTTGTGACGACCTTGATCGGCAAGGTTGTGATGATATCGGTGACCATATAAGGAGTTTTGAGGCCGTTGTGAATGGCAATGGTCAGCCGGATGCCGAATACGAACGTCTTGGGTGTATTATCCCTTATGTAACTCTATGGAGTGAATATATTGAGCTTCATAGTATTCCACGGGATTATAGGCAATGTCCGCCTAATTTGTATCAACGATTTAAAGGCTACCTAGCTAATTTTGTTAGGAGGGCGTTGGATCGTGACACAAAAAGTATACATGAGCGAATGATGGCGCTAGTAACAAGGGACAGGAGTGTTCCTACTGATGCTGGGGATGCAGAAGAGGTTCAAACACATTGGGAAGGCTTTTGTCGTTCAGCGATGGTATTGCATCAACCCTGGTGGGAAAGTCGAGCAGATGATGGATTGTTGCACCAAGTACAAGGTGATTCTGTTAAGCAATTATTGATCCTGGCGCGCCGTGGGTTTAAAGCAGCAAAAAGCGAACGTAATCCGAATAAAAAACAAGCGGCCTATGTAAGCGCATGGCAGGTGACATCGAATTTATTACATACTGCCTATATACCGGAGCATTTAGTGGGCATTGGTGTTCCAGGGTTAACAGCGAAACGTGCGAGTGACATATGTGATTTGTTAATAACATTACTTTCCAGTGAGCAGCCACCCGGATGTGTACCCTTCTACCGAGGCGAGAGCATTTCGGATACCATCATGCAGCTCCTGCATGTGGTATGCAGTAATAATTTGTTGGAGGGTAATATGTTGGATCGCCTATCACGTGACATAATGCCGTTACTGTTAGAAAAACAGCGTGGTGATGTCCATCATGTTTTTGATGATCATGCGGTATTTACACGAATGTGGGATAGGCTACCCCCCGCGTTATCTGATTTGTCGGATAATGCGGATATAAAAGCACGCTTTGCACTTATTTATATGAATTATCAATTCCAAAGGGCCAATCGTCGGGGGGCTTGTAGTGCGTCGTTCTTTGGTGGCGGCTACAATACAGTGGTAGCGCAGTACTGCCAAGCCATGCTGCAATTTTTAGGTGATCCGAATAGAGATACTGTATTTCAGGCAGCCCCTCAGCTGCGAATCGTTGGGGAGTCGCCTTACTATGGCGCCGTTATTGAAATTCCAGAAGGTGTTTTTTCGGCGCGCGCATTAGCTACTATTCATGGTTGTGAGGGGTTTAAGGCTTGGTTGCCGGAGCGGATTAATCAACAAGTGGCGCGCCCCTGGGAGGCGCAAGCAGTATATGAAGCTAACCCTCAGGCGCGGCCTTTGTTGCATGTGGCAGAGAACGCCTAAATATTATAATTTATAAACATAAGGAGACAACAATGACACGGAAATTACTAAAGCCATTGTTTGGTGTATCACTTAGCATGGTGCTGAGTGCGGGAATAGCGGGTGGTTCGACATCGTTGACACAAATGCCAACGGCGCCGATGCCGAAATTTAATTTTTTTATGCCGCAGCAATCGGTGCTGCCGCATCCAGTGCATCATCGCTTTCATCATTACTATCGTCGGCATTCATCTGTACGTTTGCATTATGTAAATATTTACCCAGGTTCGCTCAAAACGAATATAGTGCGTTTGTCGCGCGCCTATGGCTGGAAGCATATAATTTGGCAATCACAGGATGATTATCACTGGATTGGCAAAGTACGAGTTGCGGCAAATAATTTACCCGATATACTGAAGAAGATTTTATCGGATTATCCATTACAAGCTAATTTCTATGCAGGAAATCATGTGCTTGTTATAACACCAAGGACTATACAAACATGAAGTCGCGTCATTTAATACTCTGTATCTTGGCTCCGCTCTTGGCGGCGTGCTCACACACCCAGTACAAACTGGCGAATGCACGTGTGCGGGACACACAGCATGAAATTCAGCATGATTTGGCGCATTATGACAAGACGGCGCCTACTGTTGTCAAACATTCAGGGTATTATGTCAGCACGACACCGTATTCGTTGGCCCAACAACCGAAATGGATGCGTCAGCAAATCACATTGCAGGCGCAAAATTTGCCGTTTAATATTTTGATGAACCGTATTTTAGCGGGCAGTGACATGACCGTGA
>NVSS01000190.1 GCA_002732805.1 Coxiella sp. (in: g-proteobacteria) | reverse complement strand
CGGCTGAATTTCATCAATACCGGTTCGCCGCTGGAAGGAAAAATCGTGTGTGACATCGGCTGCGGTGGCGGCATCCTCAGCGAAAGCATGGCGAAATGCGGCGCTTCCGTCACCGGTCTGGACATGGGCAAAGCGCCGTTGTCTGTCGCTCGATTGCACGCACTGGAAAGCGAACTCGAAATTGATTACCAGCAGATCACCGCGGAAGAGTTCGCTGAAAAAAATCCTGAAAAATTTGATGTGGTTACCTGCATGGAAATGCTAGAGCATGTCCCTGATCCCAGCGCTATCGTGAACGCTTGTGCCATCATGGCAAAGCCTGGCGCGACACTCTTTTTTTCAACGATCAACCGCTCCGTACGCGGTTACCTCAAAGCCGTTGTTGGTGCTGAATATATTTTAGGCTTATTACCCAAAGGCACTCATGATTACGGTAAATTCATCAAACCTTCAGAACTGGACAATTGGGCGCGACAAGCCGGATTAGTGTTAGTTGATTTGAGCGGAGTGAGCTATAATCCGTTGCGCGAAAGCTGTAAATTAACATCGAATGTAAGTGTCAACTACCTGTGCTGTTATAAAAAGCCCTAGGAGGATCCATTGCTAACGACATCAATTAAAGCGGTACTCTTTGATCTTGATGGCACGCTATTGGATACGGCACGTGATTTATACCCTGCCATGCGCCATGCACTACAAACCTATCGTCAACCGACGCTTTCATTTGAGACATTCCTACCAACGATTACGCTTGGCACACACCATATGATTTGCAACGCATTTAACATAGCGTCAACGGATACACAATTCGAAGCGATCAAACAATGTTTTCTTACCTATTATGCTGATCATCTGGCCACACACACGCCCTATTTCCCAGGCATTGAAGCACTGCTGCATACCCTAGATAAAAACAACCTACCCTGGGGCATCGTGACCAATAAACCAGCTCAATTTTCTCTACCTATTATAAAAGCACGCCACCTTGATCAGCGTGCCCGTTGTATTATCTCTGGCGATACCTTAACGTTGAGAAAACCACACCCGGCACCGTTGCTGCATGCTTGTGACTTATTGCAAATAGCACCTGAGAACACGGTTTATATTGGCGATGCCAAAACAGATATTGATGCTGCTAATGCCGCTAACATGCCGTCTATCGCCGTCACCTATGGTTACCGTGACTCAGCTGATGATCCACAAACTTGGCAAGCACACCACGTAGTAGAACACCCCGATGCTATATCCACCCTATTAACAACGTTTGAAGAGGAGCACGCTCAATGAACGCACCATCACACACGCTCGATAAAAAAAGTAAATACTACCTTTTTGTCGCTTTTGTCGCCGCCTTTGCGGGCATACTATTTGGCTACGATACCGGCGTGATTTCAGAATCGCTCCCATTTTTAGTGCAACAATTTCACTTAACGCCCTTCACCAAAGGTGTCACGGTATCTGCCGTACTGGCCGGTGCATTGGTCGGCGCCATTTTTAGTGGCCGGTTAGCAGACAAATATGGCCGCAAAAACATGCTCATCATCGATTCTGTTATATTTGCTGTCGGCACACTCGCATCCACCCTTTCCTACGGACTTACTACGTTTTGTATCAGCCGTGTTGTTGTCGGTATCGCGATCGGAATTTCTTCCTACATTGGGCCTTTATATATCTCTGAAATTTCCCCGGTTAAATACCGTGGCGCACTCGTTTCCCTGAACCAACTTGCCATTAGTATCGGCATTTTTATTTCCTACTTAATTGGTTATGCCTTTGCGGCACATGGCGCCTGGCGTTGGATGTTCGGTATCGGTATTATCCCCGCTATATTATTGCTCTTCGGTATGATTATTTTACCCTACAGCCCACGCTGGATGATGGCGCAAGGACTAGAGCAAAAAGCGCTGGCCATCCTCAATAAAATTCATGGTCGCACACAAGCAATACAAAATGAATTTGAACTGATCAAAAGCAGCCTTAAGCAAGAAAAAGGCAGTTGGAAAATGCTGTTCTCTAAAATGATTCGACCGACATTACTGATTGGTAGCGGGCTTGCCTTCCTGCAACAAGTTACCGGTATTAATACCATTTTATACTATGCCACCACGATTTTTACGATGGCCGGTTTTCACAGCATTCATTCTGCTATTTTTGCCAATATCATTGTCGGTGGCGTCTTCGTTATTTTTTCAATTGTCGCACTCGCCTTTATCGACACCATCGGTCGTCGACCCTTATTATTTATTGGCTTAAGTGTTATGTCCGTCAGCTTACTGGGCATGAGTTATGCCTTTCACTTACCCGTGGGCACCAAAATCATCCCCTACATTTCACTCACCTCAATGCTCTTTTTTGTAGCGGGCTTTGCGGTGAGCTTGGGTCCTATTATGTGGCTCATGATTTCCGAAATATTCCCACTTAAAGTACGTGGCCGTGGCTCTAGCTTGTCCACTTGCGTTAATTGGGGCTCAAATCTCTTGGTTGCTCTAACACTACCCTTACTGTTTGCGCACATTGGCAGGAGCAACACCTTCATGATTTACTTTTTCATTAGCTTAGGCTCACTTGCCTTTGTTTACTTCTTCGTACCCGAAACCAAAGGCATCAGCCTCGAAAAAATCGAAGAAAATGTGTATGCGGGTAAAGCACCGCGCTTTATAGGCGACCATTAATGTATCTTGGCATTGACCTTGGCACCTCCAGTGCCAAGCTCATACTGCTTGATGACCAACAACGGATTGTGGCCAGTAGTTCAAGCCCGCTAAGCGTATCAAGACCACAAGAGCTGTGGTCCGAGCAAGCGCCTGCCGATTGGTGGACTGCCGTACAAAAAGCATTCTTAGATCTCAAGCAAGAACATAACGATAAGCTTATGCAATTACGTGCCATTGGTTTGTCCGGCCAAATGCACGGCGCGACACTACTGGATAAAAAAAATCGCGTACTGCGCCCTGCTATTCTGTGGAATGACGGCCGTAGCTTCAACGAATGTACTGACATTAAAAACGCCGTGCCTCAAGCCGAACAAATTACGGGCAATCTATTGTTCCCAGGCTTTACCGCACCTAAACTCCTTTGGATCAAAAATCACGAGCCCGAGATCTTTAAGGCCATTAACAAAGTACTGTTACCAAAAGACTATATTCGCTTTTGCCTGACCCATACGTTTGCTAGCGATCTCTCAGACTCGTCAGGCACATCATGGCTAGATGTCGGCAAACGCCGTTGGTCTGATGACATGTTAGCGGCAACTGAGTTAACACAAGCCCATATGCCTGAACTCTTTGAAGGCACGGAGATCACAGCGACCATCACTAAAGAAATTGCAACCTTATGGGGTATTCCTGAGGATACCGTTGTGGTTGCTGGCGGTGGCGATAATGCTGCCTCAGCGGTGAGCATGAATGTGATGGAACCTGGACAAGCCTTTTTATCGCTTGGCACCTCCGGCGTTTACTTTACGGCAGATGATGCCTACCGTCCCAATCCAGATGACGCTATTCACACGATGTGTCATTGCTTGCCTAATCGCTGGCATGAAATGAACGTGCACTTAAGTGCGGCGAGCTGTCTCAGCTGGTATGCAAAACATGTTGCTCACAAGCGCTTGCCTATTTTACTCGCCGAGGCAGAAGCCGGGCACACACTCGACGCGCCTTTATTTTTACCGCACTTATCTGGTGAGCGCACACCCTACAATAACCCCTATGCCAAAGCGGTATTTTTTGGAATGACGCATAACACCAATCGCGGCATCCTCATGCAAAGCGTCTTAGAAGGCGTTGCCTTTCTGGTCGCCCAAGGACAACAGGCACTTGAAAAAATCGGGGTCCCAATCAACGACATTAATGTGATCGGCGGTGGTGCGATTAGTAAGTACTGGGGGGAAATTTTGGCCAGCGCCCTCAACCGCCCATTGACCTACCGTCATTCAGCGGATGTTGGTGGTGCTTATGGTGCCGCCAAACTTGCGTGGCTTGGCATTCATGGCGGCAACCCTGCCACCGTATTAACCCTACCACCCATAGACTATGTCATTAATCCCAATGCAGACTGGACCGATGCTTATGCACACAAACTCGAGAAATTTAAAAAAGTATATGCCAATTTAGAAGAATTATTTTAATCCTAACCCATAGAGAGCAATCATGACAAACTACTTTGACACTATTGATCCCATTAAATACGAAGGCCCCGCTACTAATAATCCATTGAGCTATCGCTACTACGATGCACAGCGCACGATCATGGGCAAAACCATGGCTGAGCATTTACGTATTGCCGTGTGTGCCTGGCATACGTTTTGCTGGCAAGGTGACGACAATTTTGGGCAACATACCTTTGACCGTGCCTGGTTGGATCATGAAGATAAAATCGAGCGCGCCAAACAACGCGTACATGCGACGTTTCAATTTGTCGAAAAACTAGGGTTACCCTATTTTACGTTTCATGATCGTGACGTTTCTCCAGAAGGAAGCACCCTCAAGGAAAGTAATGCGAACCTCGATATCATTGCTGATCTGATGGCGAGCGAAATGCAGCGTACGGGCATCAAGTTATTATGGGGCACAGCCAATGCCTTTTCACACCCGCGCTACATGGCTGGCGCAGCAACCAACCCAAACCCTGACGTGTTTGCCTATACGTGTGCTCAAGTCAAACACGCCATTGATGTCACACACCGCCTAGGCGGTGCCAACTACGTACTGTGGGGCGGCCGTGAAGGCTATGACACCTTACTCAATACCGACTTAAAGCAAGAAGCGGATCAGTACGCGCGCTTTTTAAGCTTACTTGTCGAGTACAAACATAAAATTGGCTTTAAAGGATTATTATTAATCGAACCCAAACCCTGTGAGCCCACCAAGCACCAATACGATTTTGATTCGGGACACGTACTTGCATTCCTAGAGCGCTACGACTTACAAGACGAATTCAAAGTAAATATTGAAGCGAACCATGCCACACTTGCGGGCCATGCCTTTAGCCATGAAGTTGCTTATGCTTGCGCACATAATTTATTTGGCAGCATCGATGCCAATCGCGGCGACCCACAACTGGGCTGGGATACGGATCAATTCCCG
>NVSS01000189.1 GCA_002732805.1 Coxiella sp. (in: g-proteobacteria) | reverse complement strand
CCGAGCATAGCCGCTTCCGCTTCAATGCCGCCAACACCCCAGCCAAGTACGCCAAGACCATTGATCATTGTGGTGTGGCTGTCGGTACCAATTTGTGTATCCGGGTAGGCATAGGTTTTACCGTCAACTTCTTTAGTCCATACACCTTTCGCTAAATATTCTAAGTTTACTTGGTGACAGATGCCTGTGCCCGGTGGTACCGCGCGGAAATTACTGAAGGCTTGTTGTCCCCATTTTAAAAATTTGTAGCGTTCGTTGTTACGTTGCATTTCGATGTCGACGTTTTGCTGAAAGGCTTTGTTGGTACCGAATTTATCGATTTGCACGGAATGATCGATGACGAGGTCGACCGGGCACAACGGATTAATTTTATTAGGGTCGCCACCAAGTGCTTTGATCGCATCACGCATTGCGGCTAAATCCACAACCGCTGGTACGCCCGTGAAATCTTGAAGCAGCACGCGTGTTGGATGGTAAGCGATTTCATGTTTGGAGGATTTGGTGTCGAGCCATTTGGCGAATGCATTGATATCGTCTTTAACGACAACCTCACCATCTTCAAAGCGCAGCATGTTTTCGAGCAGTACTTTAAGGGAAAAAGGAAGTTTGCTGGTATTGTTCAGGCCGTTCTTTTCGGCAAGTTTGAGGTCATAGTAGTGGTATGTTTTACCATTTACGTCTAATTCTTGGGCACATTTGTAGCTATCTGACATGGTTTTAGTCCTTAGCATGTTGATTCATGATGATGGATTGTACGGCAATCTACCAGGAATTGCTACTTTGACAGTTATTTTTACACGGACTTAATGATACATGTTAAAGCAAAAATGATCGCTTACGGAAGTTGGTTGCTCTCATCAATAAGCTGCTGACACACCGCATTTATATCATTGGTTTGTTTGAAACACGCTGCTTGACGGTCGGCGGACGTGCCATTGGAGGCAATCGATTTGATATGGTGAAGTTGGTCTAAGCAGCCTATTTTTTTTGCGGCTTTTGCCACAAATTCAAGTAACTGATCGACAGCATCGACAAAGGATAGGCTATCATTTTTATTAAAGTCGATGAAGGTCATTGATGGTATGGGGTAGCGACGGGCTTGCCAGAGGTAGTAGCGTAGATACGATATTTTATCGGTGTAAAAAGGCAATGCGTTAGGTGAACGTTTAGTGAGTGTGTATATCAGTGATTGAGTTAATGCCGCTAACGCAATACTATCTTCAATCCGCGGACACACATCCATTATACGTGTTTCAATAGTCGGTAGTTTAAACCCGAGTCGCGCATGCCAATACAAGTTAGATTCATCATCTGTGAATCCGATTTTTCCATAAAGACGGACTGTTTTCTTATATTCTTGCAATGTGTTGAAGGGCTCTACAAAGCCTGAGACGGGAAAGGCTTGCAGCAGTTGTATGCGGTAGGATTGTAACCCCATCAGTGCATTATCATAAAAAGGCGACGAAGATGAGAGCGCTAGAAACATAGGTAAAAAGCAATTGAGCTTCTTCAGTACTGAAATACGTTGTCGCTTTGAAGGTAAATTAACATGCACATGTAGCGCATTACAGGCATAGTTTTGAATGGCGCCATGGAACTGGTTTAGGATATGTAAATAGCGGGGTGATGGCGTACACACTTGGTTAGCACTGATCAAGGTTGGGTAGGTGCTTGCGGCTACAAATACGGCCTTAAATTGTTTAAGTGTTTCTTGCAATAATTGCCGTGAACGGCAAAGCTCATCGTGCAGTTTAGTTATAGATGCACACTTTTTTGATGCTAACTCAATTTGCCCGCAAAAGAGCTCGCGATTCAGCTCAGGTAACGCACGCATGCAAGCATCAAACAATGCCTGCGGTGGATCACGGAGTATCTGCTTCGACTGGCGATCTACTAAAAAATACTCTTCTTCTGCGCCAATGTAAGGTTTAATCATATCATTAGTATAGTTGAGGGAGCGATTTTTGCATCGGCTATTCTAACGTATTGAGATAATGAGGATATTCGTTAATATCGAGTAATACACTAACTGCTATCTAATTGATAACGTGTATCGACTGGCTATTGCTACGCCCATCGTTATCTACTACGGTTATTTGTGGTGTGCCTGACTGGGCATGCCACAGCAAAGGGTTATTCGGCGTTGATTTTCCAAGGTATGTTTGATTGGCGAACCAATATAACGTATGAACATCTGCATCCGCGCTGGCGGTTAAGGCTATTTGAGGGTGTTGTGCAATATCATAGATGACGTGAGCAATGGGTGACGTAATGTGTGGTGCCATGCCTTGTGCATCAGAAAAGTTACAATGACGTTCAAACGGCGGTGGTATTTTGCGTGGTAAGCCAGCGGCCGCAAAGGCTTGTTGCAAATCAGATGGCCAAAATGCAATTGCTTTAAATTGGGTGTGTTTGTTGATGTGACAGGTGCGTTTTTGAGTGTTAGGATCAATCGCTACCCAACGGTAAATGTCATCTTTTTTGATAGGTGAAACACCCGGAATAAACCACGTTTTAATCTTATCAGGACAAATAGCGGTTGCTAACTTTCCGGATGCTTTGCATACGGTGACACGGATTACGGACAAATTAGAATGATCAAGACCGCGCGTCTTATACATTGGGTGTTGTTGTTGAATGCGATCTACGATATTGAAAAATAGTGGCCCTGCCATCGTCATGCCAACGAGCGCTGGATTACCGGCGCCATTAAAATTACCCAGCCAAACGACCAACGTATAATGCCCAAAATCACCGGCAGCCCAAGCATCGCTGTATCCCGCTGATGTGCCTGTTTTCCAAGCAACCGGCAGGGTGGGTGACGGCGTCAGCATGGGTGATGGCGCCGTGTTATGTGTCAGCATGTCCAATGTAATAAAGCTGGCGGAGGGTGATACTAGCGGTTGTGTCGATGCATTTGTTTGATTTTGCAACATATGGACAGATTGAAAGTCGCCCCTATTAGCAAGCATTGCATACAATTCGCCAAGTTTTAGCATGGTAATATCGGCGCCACCTAGGGTGATACTAAGTCCATAATGTGGTTCGGGCTTAAGTGGTACGCCAGATTGATGCAGTAATGCGTATAAATTAGTAGGCTGCAATTGTTGCTCTAATGAAACCGCAGGAATGTTGCGACTAAGAATTAACGCATCTTGTGCCGTGATTGGGCCCAGGTAATGATCATCAAAATCCTGAGGACGATAGCCCGAAAAACTCTGTGGAATATCCTTTAAAATACTCATGGGGGTGATCAGCCCTTGTTGAATAGCAAGTGCATAAATAAAGGGTTTCAAGGTGGATCCAGGCGAGCGTGGCGCGGTAACGCCATCCACTTGGCCAAGAATAGATGTGTTATAAAAATCACTGGAGCCGACGTAAGCTTTGATGGCCATTGATCGATTATCAATTAGTAGGGCGGCCGCATTAGTGATGTTATAAGGGGCGACTTGTTGTAAATAGTCGGTGATGCTTTGTTGAATTTGTTGTTGCATTGGCAGGTCAAGTGTCGTATTTAATGTGTGTGGTAATGTAATCTGTGAGATAACGTAATTAGAAAAATGGGGTGCTAAAAAAGGCAGTTGTGCGTCGGTATCAATTTGAAAGGGTAGTTGAAATAAATACGCTAATTTTTTATCGTGTGGGTATGCTTTTCCCCAGTGCTGGAACAAACGGTCCCGCGCCTGACGTAAATAATGATTGTGGGTGACGGGTCGTCGTTTAGCAGGGTTTTGGGGAATGACGCTGAGTGTCAATGCCTGGGGTAAGGTTAATTGCTTGATAGGTTGATTAAAGTAGATAAGGCTTGCAGCGGCGACACCAGAAACATTGCCACCATACGGCGCCCGATTCAGATAGGCTTCGAGTATTTGATTTTTGCTGTAGTGACGTTCGAGCTGGAACGCATGGTAAATTTGTTTTAGCTTGCCGCCAATCGTATTCGATGTGATATGAAAGCGCATGCGCGCTAATTGCATGGTAATGGTTGAGCCACCATAACGTCGTTTGCGCAATACATAAGTATCAAAGGCGGCGCGTACTAAGGCGAATGGATTGACAGCAGGGTGGTCGTAAAAGTAACGGTCCTCCTGCAGTAAAGTTGCTTTTATTAAATTGGGTGATATGTGGTTAAGCGGCGTGAATAAGCGGTATTGACCGTCACGCGCACGCGTAAGCCGCAATAGACGGTGCTGATCATCATAAAGGGCTTGAGAATAGGGCACGCTCAATTTTAGGACGGGCTTTGGTAGACACAAATACCAGAGGCCGCACGCCAATATCAGGAATAGAATGCCAGCACTGAATCGTCGCCACCGTTTGATCACTGAATAACATCAATATGATGTACGGCACTGTGTGCTTTAACCGTCGTGTCAGTAAGTGATTGCGCATATACGGGTGGCACGGTAAAGCTACCTGGTGTGATGGCGCGTACCTTATAAGTGAGTGTTTGTGCCTGTTGGGTAGGATGGACTACAAAAATAACACGATCGCTTTGCGGGTTTACATACGATGGCCAGCCGGAAGCCGAGTTGGGTATCATTGTGAATCCACCGGGCAATAATGAAATAATAAGCGTATTCCCGGTGGCTAATTTACTGAATCCTTGTAGGCGTAGGGTGACGATTGCTTCTTGCCCGAGTTTAACCTGAGTGATGGGTTGATTTTTGAGGTTTGTTAATTCGGCATAAACCTCAAGGTCGTGACCATCCGCTTTAATAGGAACCACCTTAGGGAAGCCGGATTGAATGGTTTGATAATAAAAATGTTTAACGCTTTTAGCAGACAGATTAAGCGCGGTTGCCAAGGGTGAAAAGGGGGTGGACAGCAGCGTTGTTTGAGCTTTCTTTACGGGTGTAAAGGGCGATTTCGGGCCTTTTTGCTCCGTGACGCTGAGCAGTGTTGGTTGATTGGCGTGGATAACAGTCATGTAATTATTCAATGCAACGATGCTACGCGCGGCGGTTAAGTCATCAAGTCCATTGGCTATAATCGCATCAATGAGCTGTTTGAGATTGCTCGTGGCCGTCGTCGCAAAGAGTTTAGGGAAGTTATTAGCGAGGATAATATAATATTGCGCATTATCAGCTAACGGTTTATGGTTGCT
>NVSS01000188.1 GCA_002732805.1 Coxiella sp. (in: g-proteobacteria) | reverse complement strand
AATTTGCGTTGCTTTTCGGAATGCCCGCCCACAATTTTATCCAGCATATTAAATCCTGTGTAAAAAATCCCAGGACTGACTTGCACGTCGAGTTTAATACCCTGTTTCTTCATGGATTCAGTGAGTATCGGGTCGCCATTTTTGTCAATTTTAACTGCTTGATCAAAACTATCAGCGCCAATGCCAGAGACATCATAATAACCTTGTAAAAACTTATTCCAGCGAGGAATATTTTCTTTATCCAGTGAAAACACATAGCGATCTGTTAAGGGCAGTGTTTTTCCTGAATGCACAAGATAGCCGTGTTGTTGATCACCTGCTTCACCTTTATGAGGATATAATTCAACATGGTAATTTGGGTTGCGCTCTAAGATCATCTCTTTGTTGGGGTCATTCTTACTGAGCATATACGCACCCGTGCCAATAGGCTGCCAATCAAACGTAATATTACGTGCTTTCATGCCGGGACGACTGTAAAACTGGTCCGCCTCCCAGGGTATCGGCGCAAAGAACGGCATGGCGAGCCAATATTTAAATTGTGGGTAGACGCCTTTTATTTTAATTTGGTAATGGTAGGGGCTAATGGCTTTAACACCTTCAATGGGGTGTTTGCGCAAGTCCAGCCAAGCACCCTTGGGTAAGTTACCATTTTCGACACTGAGTAATTTACTGTAATCATCAAGCCCGACAATGTGTTTAGCCATTAAGCTCAAAATAGGCGACTGCGTGCGTGGGCTGGCCAAGCGTTTTATTTGATAGACGTAATCATGTGCCGTAAGCTCGCGACTGCCTGTTTTTTTAAAGTCAGTGAGCTTGTGTATATCAGTGAGATCTTGTGATTGCTGTACAAATGCGGGGTGTGGCTGATACATAATGCCGGGTTTAAGATAGAGATCATAAACCGTATAGGCGACGTCATTGGGAGGGGTCTTCGCCGGCAGTTTTTGATTTTTTTTATTATAAAAAGTGACGGTCGGTAAATCGGTAAGGGTGAGTGGCACCAATGCATAGGGTCGCTTGAGTAGATGGTATTGTAAGGGTGGCTCATAGATTTGCGCCGTAAACACGGCTTCGTCGCTGGAATAGGATCGTGCAGGATCCAGGGTTTTGGGTGGGCCGGTAAATGCGGAATAGCGGGTGCTACCTGATTTGGGCGTTGAGTTAGGATTATTCCAGGCCGTTGCAAAGCTGCCAACCGACAAGGCAAGCAGAGAAATGCATGAGATGTATTTAAGTCCATTTTTGTGATAGTCCATAAGTAGCTGTAGTATAACGTGTCTCTCCATTTAACCTCAATAGATGCGTGTATTTAATTTGTCTATTATATGAAATCCGGCTACACTGCCGCCCATGGAGCAATGGCAACAACATCTAAAATCGGCAGTGACTGATACCGCTGAGCTGTACGACTTATTAAATCTGCGACAGACAGTGCCCTTGGTGCGCTCGTCATTTGCATTACGCGTTCCTCGACCGTTTATTGAGCGTATGCAAAAAGGTAATCCTAATGATCCGCTGCTGTTGCAGGTGCAGGTGCGTGCTGACGAGTTAAAGCAGGTGCCGGGTTATCAGCAAGATCCGCTTGCGGAAAGCAGCAGCAACCCGATTCCGGGCCTATTACATAAATACCAGGGTCGCGTGCTTATCATGCTAACGGGCAGTTGTGCAGTGAATTGCCGTTACTGTTTCCGTCGCCATTTCCCGTATGCAGATAATAGCGGGTTAGCACATTGGTCGCGCATTATTGATTATATTAAGGCAGACCCGTCTATTAACGAAGTTATTTTTAGTGGCGGTGATCCGTTGTTAGTTGATGATGCAAAGCTAAGCCGGCTGATTACAGACCTTGAAAAAATTGAGCACGTGACGACCTTGCGTATTCATACACGCACACCGGTGGTGATTCCGCAGCGTATTACCGACGCATTGGTGTCGTGTTTACGCGAAACGCGTTTACAGAGTGTCGTGGTGTTACATATTAATCATGCGAATGAAATTGATGCAACATTGCAACAAAAATTAAGGCTATTAAATGAGGTTGCTACGCTACTGTGTCAGTCCGTCTTATTAAAAGGTATTAATGATTCGGTTGATGCGTTAGTGCAGTTGAGTCACCGTTTATTTGCAAGTAGTGTGTTGCCGTATTATTTACATCAACTTGATAAAACACAGGGCGTGCATCATTTTGATGTGGATGAGGAAGTCGGTATAAACTTAGTTAAGGCGTTGCAAGCACGGTTGCCCGGTTATTTAGTGCCGCGTTACGTTCGTGAAGTGGCGGGTAAGGCGAGTAAGGTGCCTTTTTCCTTGTGATGCCCAGGCGCTGATATCCAGGCTGCATAAAGCGCCACCACTGGCGATGAGTAAGGTGGCGACGATGAGCACATCCGAATACTGGCTTTTGCCGCAGGCAATGAGTAAGGCAATCGAAATAATCGGGTTGAGGTAGGAGAGGACGCTCAACAATTTGAAGTTGCCATTCTTCACGCCATAATCCCATAAAAAATAGGCGCTCCCTTGGCTGGTAAGGCCAAAGGTAATCATGATTAATAATTCATTGAGGTGCGGTTTAATGGTGGGCTCAAATGTAAAGTGTGCAATTAAAGAAAGGACAAGGCCGCAGCCGCAATACATGCCAATCATGGTAGAGGGTACATTTTTATAATAGCGTGCAGTGATGGTATAGATGCTCCAAACCACAGCATCGCACAGTGCTAACATATAGCCGTAGACGTAATGTGCATAGACGGAATGAGGTCCAGTTTGATGAAGAATGACGAGCGCCGTGCCGCATAAACCGAGCAAGGCACCCGCCAAATGTTTGGGTGAAATTTTTTCTTGAGGTAGCAATCCGGCTAATAAAATAACGAAGATCGGCCACAGGTAATTAATCAAATCTACTTGTGCAGCAGGGGCATATTTAAAGGCAGCGATAAACAGCGCATCATTGCCGTAAACACCGATCATACCTATGATCCATAAAATAAGGGGTTGTTTTATTTGGTGCCATTGTTTGCGTAGGGTCAGCACAAGAACGGTGGCGCCAAAGCTAATGCTAAAGGCCACAGACAGTACTTCAAACGTGGGGATGCGCGTCACAGAGCTCGCAAATAGCGCACTGCAAGCCCAAAAAAGTAAGGCGATGTAGCCCAGCGCAGTCCCTTGCTTTGTATCTTGTGTGGAAATCATGGCGCATCATAACACAGGATTTTATTTTCAGCTAAAAAAACGTTCATTTTGAGCTTAAGTGTGATTCTGTGCGCCGCTATTTTTGCTAATATTTATTATATACCAATAAGTTATATGACAATAATCTCTTAGTGTTTCCTTAAGCGTGTAACGGTATAGTGGGCACTCTGCGATTAAACACTTATTTTTAACGAATTGAATGGTATTGTCAGGAGGTAATTATGGCGGCACCAAAAAAAATCGAATCAGCCACCGCAGGTCAGAGCGCGATTAAGCCGTCTCCTGAGGCTGCAAGTGATCATGACCTTGAAGAAGCGCCTGTAGCGACACGTTGTTCTATGTAAATAGAGTTATCAAATTTGATCACTAGTCAGCGTGTTTGCACATGCTCTTCATGATCATCAATGGCTTGCTGCACGATTTTACGAAACTCGAGTGGTTTTGGCACATTGATAAAGGGATCACGGCTACCGCCGGTACCGATAACAACGAGGGTGCCAAAGCCTAAAAGGCGTCCGGTGATGCTTTGATTGATGTGCACCGCTTCGATCTTATCTAAGAAAAGTTCTAATGAATTACGTTCAATCCAGCCCATTTTCATCAAGATACGTTTATTGGTAATGCCATATTCGGACGTGCGATGGAAAATATAGGCTTTGATAAACGTAAACGCACCCACCAGGCCACAAGCGATCGACAAAATTTCGTAGAATGTGAACGACGCGATACTGAGATTGATGACGGCGATATAAGGGCCAAACGCAAACAGCAAAACAGCAATGACCAAGGTACAAACGGACGGCACGTAGACAATCCAATGTGGGTGTGCGACAAAGATTATTCGTTCGTTATTGAGTAGTGTTTTTTGGAGGTAGCGCATGATTAATCCTTATTCGTTGTGATCCGATCAACTTTACGGAAGCCGCGCGGTAGTAAGTTGCCACGACGACCACGTTCTCCTTGGAAATTCGCTAAATCTTTTGGCTTGAGTGTCAGCTTACGCTTTCCGGAGCGTAATGTCAGGTGGTCTTTTTCGCCGATCACAGTCATATCCACGCAGAATTCGGTTTGTGCTTCGACGTGTTTGCTTGGGATATTAATAATTTTATTCCCTTTTCCTTTGGCCAGTTCGGGTAGCTCGGCAATGGGGAAGATGAGCATGCGTCCTTCATTAGTGACGGCCACGATATATTGGCTGTCCATATCAGTGATCAGGTTAGGGACCAATGCGATGGCGCCTTTGGGACATTTTAAGAAGGCTTTGCCCGCTTTATTTTTACAAAGTAAATTGTCGAGTTGCGTAATAAAGCCATAACCCGCACTTGAGGCGGCTAAGAGGTGTTGTTCGCTTTTGCCCATTAACATGCCGACGAAGGTGCAACCAGCGGCGGGTTTTAAGCGAGAGGTTAAGGGTTCGCCGTGGCCACGTGCAGAGGGCAGGGTATGTGCGCTTAAAGAGTAGCTGCGCCCACTGGAATCGAGGAAGTAAACCGGCTCGTTCGAACGCCCTTCCGATTGAGTGAGCAGTGCATCTCCGGAGCGATAACTTAAGGCGGCACCGTCAATGTCGTGACCTTTGGCAGAGCGTATCCAGCCTTTTTGCGACAGGATAATGGTGGCTGGTTCAGAGGGTGCAATTTGGTCTTCACGCAGGGCTTGCGCTTCTTCACGCGTGACGATGGGTGAGCGGCGTTCATCGCCGTATTCAGCCATGTCCGACTTTAATTCATTTTTAATGAGCGTCTTAAGACGTGCGCTTGATGCGAGAATTTTTTCGAGCTCATCGCGTTCGGTAGCGAGTTCGCCTTGTTCCGCGCGAATTTTTATTTCTTCCAGCTTCGCCAGTTGGCGTAATTTAATATCAAGGATGGCATCGGCTTGAATATCGCTCAGCTTATATTTTTTCTTTAATGCGGCTTT
>NVSS01000187.1 GCA_002732805.1 Coxiella sp. (in: g-proteobacteria) | reverse complement strand
AGAGACATCAACTTACTCTGTCAAATCAGGGCCCCCCTCTGTCAGAGGACTATATGGCTAAGATAGTTAACTTAACAGTATTAAAACTAGAGCATATCGTCGAACAATTTCCCAGTAACAATTGCTATGCAGGCCTGTTTACACTAGATATATCAGGCTCTACATTTAGCGTTGAACAACTGAATGATTTTTTACAGAAAACACCTAAACTTAAAACCATCAAAATAAGCCATTGTAATATTTTGCCAAAAGAATTTATGCAGCTTAGCTTTTCAATGTTACCTAACTTGGAGCACGTGAGTTTGATAGGCCATATTGCACCAAATGTCCATGCATTAACTCATGTTATCAATACAGTGTCAAAATCTGTAAAATGGACAGTTGAAAATAGTAACTTAGCGAGTGGTGAAATCAGTGAACAACTGAAGGCAGGGATAGAACAGCGGCGAATTGTTATCAAAGAACCCATTAGAAAGCTGCCGCCAAATCGTTACGTCCCCCAAAGTTCTAAGACTGACATCAATTCTATCATTAGTGCTGATTGGCATAGTGGCTTGATAAATTGCAGCGACCCCCGAGCTTTACGCGTTGCCCTTGAGGAACACTGCAAAGCGACTCACAGGCTATTTTTTTATGTCAATCATCCAGATGAATTAAGATGTGCCAGCCATTACATTGACCGTGATAGTGCAATAGGGGTTATAAAAAAGGGCCCTGGCGGAGCTTTGTATGATTTTCTTCAGGAGAATAACCAGGCTGTTATGGTCATTAATTATGATAACTTTAGACCGTCTGATATTGCTCGCTTTAATAGTGTTCTCGATGAAGAGCGATTAGTTGATGGGGTGCCAATACCCAAAGGCTTCAAGATTATTGGTGTTATCAATACGTCAAAACGGAGTACGTATCAGGGTGCAGATTTTTATTCTCGTTTTGAGCAGCATGAAGACTTTGATGTTGCTTTACCGCCCGTTCCCCAAGTCGAATTTACACACGAAATAAAAGATACCTCTTTGGAACATCAAATTATTGAATTAAATGGTGGCACAGATTGGCAAGCACGATTAGTGGGTTCGTGGTTACTCGAAGGGCATGAGCTGCGCTTTCAATATGGTCTGTTGATAGCGGCACTAAAACAAGGGCGCACAAAAATCACCATCAACAATCCACCGCAAAATAATCCTGAATTTGAACGATTTCTTGATGATATGTACATACATAAGGGTATCTTTCATCAAGGCAAGCTAGAGCAGGATTTACCCGTAAATTTCCACTTGAATATGACACAATTTATCAGCTTTCCAGATAAAGACGATTACGTGACTTTCAACCAACGTCCTACCGATGCTAGTGACTATATTATTCTAAACCAAGTGACCTCAAGTGATTTTTTAGGGCGTTATCAAAGTGATACCCGCACTCGTGGATTGTCTTTAAAGCCAGGTTATTTAGAGCAATGTAACAAACAGTATGTCAACATATATCTGACCGAAACGCTCAGCCCGCATGCTTGGTTGTCGCTTTTAGAAGCTGCTAAAAAGTACCAAACCAGATTGAATATCTCGCTTGCGCCTAACATAGAATTGCCTGAAGCATTAAGTCCGTCATACGCTGTTGAGCGACTTAAATTAGCTAGTAAGGCACACACGACTTTATATGTTTGCAATGATCCTTGGGCGGTAGAGTATCCTAAACAAGCCTTAGTCATCGATGTGAGCGAGCTTAATGCCTATGACTTATTACCATCTCTTGAAAGTCAATTTGATGAAGTAAGGTTAGCATTCAACTTTTCTGAAAAAACTGGTTTTTTAACTAAAGCGCTGGCAGACAACAAAACAGTGGTGCTGAAAGGGACGTGGCCTGATAACTTGGCTCGCTCTTTAGAGCCTCTTATTAACGAAAGATTAAAGACTACGTCTTGTTCTGGGAAACTGATACTAGTAAGTGATAATGATTCCACGTTTACATTCATGGAGGAAAGTCCACAACCGCTACACCCAATATTACCGAACATTCCAACTTCACTGAACGCTGATTTTGAAGAACGTTTTGATATGGTCAATGATGTGCTATCAAAACAACCATTTTTATTTTTATCAGGCGCTACTGGTGTTGGTAAAACCCGATTTATCGAAACCATCTGGATAGCTCATCACCCTAAGTGTTTTTATGGTGTTGATCACATGACCAAATGGTTGGAATGCAATTCTGAAGATTCTAGGTTTATCACTCTATTTATTGACGAAGCAAATATCACTTCACGTCAATGGTCAGAGTTTGAAGGCTTATTTAACCATCCTCCAAGTATTTTTTATAATGGCCAGTACCATGAATTAACGTCAAAGCATAAGGTGATTTTTGCAGGCAATCCATTTGGTTATGGCGGTGAGCGACAAAAACCAGCGTTTTTTGAGCATCATGGAGGTATTGTTAATTTTAATCCCATACCAATGAATGTCATTAAAAATCTCCTGGATTTAGAGGGCGCTGCTTTACAACCAATATTGAATGTTTACGACTACATAACGACGCTTGATTCTAAAGATACCCTCATTACACCGCGTGAAATTATCATGATAGCCTGCTTAACGAAGACGTTAATGATAGATTACAATGACCTGGCGCTGGAAACTATTACAAAATATCTCGCCTACACATTAAGCCAGCACCATGTGCCTAAGCAATATAAAATTGCATTTGATACTAAATTCAAGCCCAAAAAGACACCTCAGTTTGAGCGATTAAAATTTAATACGTTCATCGCAAATGAGTCGAATCAATCAACAATAGAAGCACTCATGCATCATCTTGCGCTAAGAAATAAACGACAATCAAATAACCCAAATATACCTGCAACTGGTGGGCTAGGTGGATTGGTAATTGAAGGGGAGCCAGGTCTTGGGAAAAGTGCTCTAGTCTTAGAGCTATTAACGGCTAAAGGTTTAAAAGAGCAACAAGATTTTTATAGAATTCCAGCATCACTCAGTAGCCAAGATAAAGAAGATATTTTATTAAAGGCTTTTTATGGGGGTAAAATCGCCATTATTGATGAAATCAATAGCTCACCAATGCTAGAGCGGCTTCTTAATGCGCTGTTAGAGGGGCACGACTTAAATGGTAATCCACCAAGATATAAAGGCTTTCTATTAGTTGGCACCCAAAATCCAACGACCTTTAGAGGGCGCGTGCATACAACTCAACCGCTTGCACATCGTCTGCAAACCATTGTCATAAGCCCTTATACAGACAAGGAAAAAGAAGAGATCTTACGCCATATTGGACTGCCGTATCGGGTTCGAAATGATATGATCACTGAATTTAATCAGCGACAAAAAAAAGATTCCAAGCTATGTTTTAGAGATCTATTAAAATATGCTAAGAATTGGGATAAATGCAACCATGGACGAAATAGTCCTAGTCTAGAATTGACGCCACAACCCCAAGTCGGCGAAATTTGTAAGCTTGTGTCAATTGCAAATATTGAAAATTATTATGCTGAAAAACTTGATTTTGAACCCATGCAGTTAAGAGCAAATAAAAGTGGCAAGTTATCAATTCGCCGCATTGCAAAACAAAATGGCTCGATACAAGGTGAAGTCCTCGAGTTTGATACGTGGCGCAAGAATCTTACCGATATTGGCTACGATACTGACGTTGTCGATTTTAAAGATAACATCAATTTATTTGTCAGCGGCATAGAGAAAAGCCTTATTAATGGCGATTTACCTATGTTGGCTTTTTCTGTTGAAAAAAGTACGGGCCATCCTGATGCTGCGCCTTTTTCAGCAGAAAAGACAGAACATGCTGCTGTTATTACATCTTATGACCCTGAATCTGATACCGTATCTTTAGCGTACTGGGGGAGAACTCACATAGTTGATGTGGTAACGCTGTTTAACTCAGCACAAGCCTTATTACCAACACGTGGCTCAGAGTATTATAAGAAGAATATAGCGTACACATCAGAAAATAAAAGTTATACACCAAAATATGTTGCCGCTGATGGTCAGGATAAAATGGCAACTATCACTCCAAAAGAAAATAGTGGCTTTCAATCTAAGATGCTGGTTGTCAAAAAGCCAAAGAAAGTGTGCTTACTTCAATATAGGTCGTTATTAAAGAATCAACCTACGGATGAATTCGATCAACTTCAAGATCCAAGAAACAGGAAGTCTTCTTGGGAAGACGACGACCTAGTTACCTCATACAGTTATGAAGGGAGGTTTTTTAAAAAAGAAGGGGGTTCGTGTAATGACCGTAAACGTTCGCCGAACTACAGGCCCGCCTTAAATTGCTCAATATTGTAAGGCAATAATATTCGATAGTCATCGTCTGTCTCACAATCACGAATACGGTTCAGAATAGGTTGTGTCGCAAATTTTATGGGTTAACAAAAGGGATTTTTCCTAGGCGAAACTACGCCGCTAATGCATAAAACTGCTCGAATACAGACATATTATCCTGTCTGTCGCCAATTGCGGTTCTGTAAAGATGCAGTCCCTTTTTGGAATTTATGGTGGTAATAAAGTATAATTTACGCTCTACTCGCCTATCAAGGAATGACCCATGGAATGCCCACACTGTGAATCAATGAATACACGACAATGCAAATCAAAAACGGGTCTTGGTTATGATCAGTTTCGATGCCGCTCTTGCGGAAGTCAGTACAATGAACGTACGGGAACGACTTACAATCATATTCATTATCCTGTTGAGGTAATCACCTTTACACTATATTTATATTATCGTTTTAGGAACAGCTTAGATGATGTGGTAGAGCTTATGATTACCCGAGGCGTTCACATATCTCATCAAACCGTTTACAATTGGGTTCACACATTCGGAGTTGAGTGGGCACGGAAATTTCGAAAAATTCGTTTTGGGACGGCAGGATTGAAATGGCATGCGGATGCCACGTATTTGCGAGTTGAGGGGCGGTGGTGCTATCTATATAGAGCCATTGATAAGGAAGGGAATTTGGTTGATGTGTATTTAAGTAACACGCGAGATCAAAATGCAGCCGAAGATTTTTTCTTACAGGCTGAAACCACAACAGGGGTTACTCCCGATCAAATTACAACTGACAAGGAGCCTGCACTGACGCCAGCCTTGG
>NVSS01000186.1 GCA_002732805.1 Coxiella sp. (in: g-proteobacteria) | reverse complement strand
ATCTGATTTCACGGTTAACATTTCCTGAAGTGTATAAGCAGCACCATATGCTTCGAGCGCCCATACTTCCATCTCTCCAAAACGTTGACCACCAAACTGAGCTTTACCACCCAGCGGTTGCTGTGTCACCAGACTGTATGAGCCGGTTGAACGTGCATGCATCTTGTCATCAACCAAGTGATTCAATTTCAGCATATACATATATCCAACGGTCACCGGGCGTTCGAACTGATCACCTGTACGGCCATCATACAACATAGTTTGCCCTGACTCAGGTAAGTCGGCCATTTTAAGCAATGCTTTAATTTCAGATTCCGCTGCACCATCGAATACCGGTGTTGACATAGGCACACCTTTTTTCAGGTTCGTGGCAAGCTCAAACACTTCGTCATCAGTAAAATCGTCTAGATCAATTGGCTGACCCTGACTCATGCTGTAGATTGGCTGCAATACGTCACGCAAATGCGTAGGATCTGTCGATTCTGCCATCGCTTTACCAATTTTCAAACCGAGTCCTCGTGCTGCCCAACCAAGGTGTGTTTCTAACACCTGGCCAATGTTCATACGAGAAGGTACACCTAATGGATTCAATACGATGTCTACGGGGGTGCCGTCTTCAAGGTAAGGCATATCTTCAACCGGTACCACCTTCGAAATCACACCTTTGTTACCATGACGACCCGCCATTTTATCACCGGGCTGAATGCGACGCTTAACAGCAAGATACACTTTAACAATCTTAATCACACCCGGTGCTAAATCGTCACCTTGTGTTAATTTAAGTCGTATCGCTCTTAATTTGTCATCACGTTCTTTTTCAAGCTCAATAAAACGCTCGTTAGCCACTTCAAGACGCTGCATTACTTTGTCATCACGCAAACGTATTGAGAACCACTGTTCGTAAGCCAGGCCCGCCAAATATTCTTTGGTGATTTTGTCGCCAGCCGTTAACTCTGGTCCACCATCAACCACAAGATCAAGCATGGCAGTCTCAAGCGATGCAAACAAAGCGCCTTCACGAATACGTAACTCATCGTTAATGTCTTTCTGTGCTTTCGCAAGCTCAAATTCTTCAACTTCTAACGCACGTGCATCTTTTTTAACACCATCACGTGTAAAGACATGTACGCCAATAACCGTACCGGTAACACCCGATGCCACACGCAATGAGCTGTCTTTAACATCCGATGCTTTTTCACCAAAAATGGCGCGCAATAATTTTTCTTCCGGACTCAGCTGTGTTTCACCCTTCGGTGTCACTTTACCCACAAGAATATCACCTGATTTCACTTCAGCACCGACATAAACAATACCAGACTCATCAAGACGTGATAATGCACTCTCGCCTACATTGGGAATATCCGGTGTAATTTCTTCGGGTCCTAATTTCGTATCACGCGCAATACACGTTAGCTCTTGAATATGAATCGTTGTATAACGATCTTCTTCAACAAGTCGCTCAGAAATTAATATAGAATCCTCAAAGTTATAACCGTTCCAAGGCATAAAAGCGACCAGCAAGTTTTGCCCTAACGCTAATTCACCCAAGTCGGTTGACGGACCATCCGCAAGTACATCTTCTACTTCAACACGGTCGCCTATTTTGACAATGGGACGCTGGTTAATACATGTGTTTTGGTTAGAACGTGTAAACTTAGTAAGGTTGTAAATATCCACACCGACGTCATCATCACCTTCAAGCGCACTGTCATCAACACGTACTACAACACGTGATGCATCGACAGAGTCGACAACACCAGGGCGTCGTGCAGACGCTGTTACGCCTGAATCGATCGCAACGGTGCGTTCCATACCGGTACCTACTAACGGTTTATCCGGGCAAATCGTCGGCACTGCCTGACGTTGCATATTCGATCCCATTAAGGCTCTGTTCGCATCATCATGTTCCAAGAAAGGAATCAATGAGGCCGCCACAGAGACAATCTGTCGTGGTGACACGTCCATAAATTCAACTTTATCGGGCGACGTTAACGTAAATTCACCACGATAGCGACATGAGACAAGCTCGTCCGTCATGTTTCCGTCATCATCAACTTTCGTATTCGCCTGAGCAATATAATAACCGCCCTCTTCAATCGCCGATAAATAGACGCAGTCGTCACTCACACGACTGTCCGCTACTTTACGGTACGGTGTTTCAAGAAACCCATACTCATTCGTGCGCGCATACGTCGCCAATGAGTTAATTAATCCAATATTCGGTCCTTCAGGTGTTTCAATAGGACAAACACGACCGTAATGAGTTGGATGCACGTCACGCACTTCAAAACCAGCACGCTCACGCGTTAGACCACCGGGCCCAAGCGCTGAAACACGACGTTTATGTGTCACTTCGGATAACGGATTCACTTGGTCCATAAATTGAGATAACTGACTGGAACCAAAAAATTCTTTCATCGCTGCTGCTACAGGCTTAGAATTCACTAAGTCTTGTGGCATCAGGTTTTCAGAATCCGCCAAACTCAAGCGATCTTTAACCGCACGTTCAACACGTACCAAGCCCACACGGAATTGGTTTTCGGCCATTTCACCAACGCAACGTACCCGTCGATTACCCAAGTGATCAATATCATCAACCACGCCTTTACCATCACGAATGGATACCAGCTCTTTGAGAACCGCAACGATATCTTCTTTCGTTAGTACACTAGAGCCGGTTGTTTCAGTACGCCCGACACGTCGATTAAACTTCATACGACCCACGACAGACAAGTCGTAGCGGTCTGTTGAAAAGAATAGATTCTGGAATAACGATTCAGCCGCATCTTTCGTTGGTGGCTCACCCGGACGCATGATACGGTAAATTTCAACCAATGCATCCAGCTCATTACTGGCAGGATCAATGCGTAACGTATCTGAAATATAAGGGCCACATTCAATGTCGTTAATGTAAAGTGTTTTCACCTTAGCGATTTTTTGTGTCCGCAACAATTCTAATAGGTCTTCCGTAATTTCCTGATTCGCACTCGCAATCACTTCACCCGTTTCTTTATCGATAATGGGTTCAGCAATGGCTTTACCAATGAGGTACTCATCCGGCAACGTCAGTGTTTTTAGCTCTGCTTTCTCCATAAGACGAATATGGCGCGCTGAAATACGACGATTTTCTTCAACAATAATTTTGCCGCTAGCATCTTTAATGTCAATGTGTGCAAGCTCACCCCGTAAACGACGCGCTACAAGATCGAGCGTCACACCCTCAGCGTGGAGTTCAAAGAGGTTCTTTTCATAGAACATACTTAGAATTTCTTCTGTCGTGTAACCTAATGCACGCAACAAGATCGTTGCTGGCAACTTACGACGGCGATCGATACGCACAAACACAGCATCTTTAGGATCAAATTCGAAATCAAGCCAAGAACCACGGTAAGGAATCACACGGGCAGAATAAAGTAATTTACCTGAGGAATGTGTTTTCCCTTTATCGTGTTCGAAGAACACACCCGGTGAACGATGCAGCTGTGACACCACAACACGCTCGGTACCGTTAATGATTAAGCTACCTGAGCCCGTCATCAAAGGCATTTCGCCCATGTATACTTCTTGCTCTCTGATATCTTTAACAATAGGCTCATCAGCCGGAGAATCTTTTTCAAAAAGCACCAAGCGCATTTTCACTTTAAGCGGCGCTGCATAGGTGAGCCCGCGTAACTTACATTCTTTCTCGGTAAACACCGTTTCACCCAGCGTATAGCTCACGTATTCTAAACGTGCTAAACCGGAATAACTTTCAATCGGGAAAACAGAACCAAACGCCGCATGCAACCCCACTTCAGCGAGTTGATCGGGCAAGACGCCCTCTTGTAAAAATTGGCGGTATGATTGAATTTGGGTAGCCAGCAAATAAGGTGTTCTCAATACTTCAGAGCGACTTTCGCCAAGGCGTAAACGTACACGCTTCTTCTCTGAGTTTGATTTCACTATATACTTCTTAGTTTGGGCACTGGTCATTAGCGATCCTCACAATAAAAACACAAAAACCTAGGATCAGAAAACACTGATCCTAGGCGCAGTAATAAGAACTTACGTCTTACTACTTAGTCTCAACAGTAGCACCTGCCTCTTCAAGTTGTTTCTTAACGCTTTCAGCGTCGTCTTTAGAAACACCTTCTTTGACAGTAACAGGGGCACTTTCAACCATATCTTTTGCTTCTTTCAAACCAAGTCCTGTGATCGTACGGATTGCTTTAATTACTGCAATCTTAGTACCACCGATCTCTTTCATTACAACATCGAACTCAGTTTGTTCTTCTGCAGCGGCAGCATCACCCGCTGCAGGACCTGCAACAGCAACAGCTGCAGCAGCCGATACGCCAAATTTCTCTTCCATTGCGCTTACAAGGTCACAGATATCCATAACACTCATGTTAGCAACAGCTTCTAAAATTTGATCTTTTGAAATAGCTTCTGACATTTTAATCTCCGAAGTTAATTAATTAAGCCGCTTGTTTTTGGTCACGGACTTGACCCATACAACGCATAAACTGCGCTACAGGCTCATTAAGTGTACGTACAAACTTCGTAACAGGGGCTTGCATAACCGACATAAGTCGTGCAATTGCCTCATCACGAGAAGGTAAAGCAGCAACCGCTTTTAACGCGTCTGGTCCCAATAACTGACCATCCATCGCGAGCGCTTTTACCTCTAATTGTTCGTTCACTTTCATGAAGTCACTGACTAAACGAGCAGCAGCACCAGGCTCGTCTTGTGCAAAAAACAACACAATCGGGCCTGTCAACGCATCTACTAGACAAGCAAAATCTGTATCTTTAACCGCTCTACGGGCAAGTGTGTTCCGGTATACACGCATATGTACACCTTTCTCACGAGCACCTTTATGTAGCGCAGTCATATCAGAAACAGTTAAGCTACGATAATCAGCCGCAACGACCGAAATAGCACTTGTTGCAACACTATGCAGTTCTGCAACAATTGCTTGTTTATCCTCAAGTCTTAATGTCACCGTTTTTCTCCGATTGCTCCCTCACTAAAAAAAGCGAGAGTGCTTTGTAAATATGGAAATTAGATAAACTAATTTCCCCCAAGGTGAGCACTGTAAAACACATTCTTTACAGCGACACCGTCTGCGTGGGCAACATTAAGTGATGAATTTCAAGAAACTCATCACAC
>NVSS01000185.1 GCA_002732805.1 Coxiella sp. (in: g-proteobacteria) | reverse complement strand
ACAGGCAATGGAATACGAATCACTAAACCCGCCGTCGTCGGATTTAAACCCCAATCCGATTTCATAATCGCCTTTTCAATAGCGGCTACCATGTTTTTTTCCCACGGTGTCACGGACAACGTGCGTGCGTCTTCAACTGAAACATTAGCTACTTGATTCAGTGCGGTGGGCGTCCCATAATAATCTACTGTAATTTGGTCCAATAAACTGGGGTGTGCACGCCCTGTGCGCAATTTTTTTAAGCTTATTTTAAATGAATCAACGCATTTTTCCATACGGATTTTAGCATCTGAAATTAGGTCATTTATCATGGTCACTCCTTTTCAACAACGGTCCCTTCAGGCTCGCCTAGAATTACCCGAAGCAACGCGCCGGGTTTGTGAATATTAAAAATACGTAACGGCATATTATAATCGCGCGCTTGACAAAAAGCGGCCAAATCCATAACAGCTAGTTCTTTTTTCAATGCTTCGTTAAAGGTTAAGCGTTTATACAGTTTCGCATCGGGGTTTTTCGTCGGGTCCGCGGAATAAACGCCGTCCACATTAGTGCCTTTTAGAACGACATCTGCTTCAATCTCAATACCACGCAAGCTGGCTGCTGAATCCGTTGTGACTAACGGCGTGCCTGTGCCCGCTGCAAAAATCACAATACGGCCCTGCTCAAGATGATGAATTGCTTTACGGCAATTAAATTGATCGATAATGCCGCTCATAGGAATCGCTGATAACGCACGACAGGGTAGATTCGCCCGTTCCAAGGCATCACGTAACGCTAATGAATTCATGACAGTGGCCAACATACCCATGTAATCGCCTGTAATGCGACCAATACCCACTTTGGATAGTTGCGCGCCACGAAAGAAATTACCACCACCAATAACAATAGCCACTTGAACGCCAAGTTCGTAAACTTCTTTAACTTCATCTACAAAGCGATCCAACATTTTTGGGTCGATGGCAGTATCACCACTGCCCATCAATGCCTCACCACTCATTTTCAAAAGTATGCGTTTAAAACAAGCCGTCTTTTTCGCATGACTCATGCTGCTATTCTCCCTGTACTTGTGCTCTTACTTCTTCAGCAAAATCCACCACTTCTTTTTCGATGCCTTCACCCACTTCAAAGCGCATGAATGCAGTCACGGTTGCATCATCTGACTTCAATAACGTACCCACTGTTTGATCGGGATCACGTACAAAAGGCTGGCCCACCAAACACGTTTCCTTGATGAACTTCGCAACGCGACCCTCCACCATTTTAACAATGATGTTGTCTGGCTTGCCGCTCTCACGTGCTTGTTCTGAAAAAATCTCACGTTCTTTTGCAATCGCATCAGGATCCAGATTACTTTCATCAATTGCCTGAGGGTTGAGTGCAGCCACATGCATCGCAATGTCTTTACCCAGTGCATCATTCGCCTTATCCAGCGCTACTAACACACCAATACGCGAACCATGATTGTACGTAGCAACACAACCTGTCGATTCAAGGTAAGCCACACGGCGCAATTGCAGATTTTCACCTAAGGTATGTGCGAGTTGCTGCCGCTCGTCTTCCACACCCAGCGCATCTACGCTGTTTGCTTTTAACTCAAGACCTTTCTCAGCAACGCTATTAGCAAACGCATTAAAGCTCTCATCACGCGACACAAAGTCCGTTTCACTGTTAATTTCAATCATGAAAGCAGATTTCTGATCGGCGGCCACTTTAATGATCACAACACCTTCTGCCGCCACATTACCCGCACGCTTCGCTACTTTTGCAATACCACGCTTACGCAGTATCACAATAGCCTCATCAACATTTGCATCCGCTTCAACCAATGCTTTTTTACATTCCATCATGCCTGCGCCTGTGCGCTCGCGTAATTCTTTAACCATTGCAGCCGTTACTTTACTCATTAGCACCTTTCTCCTCTGTACTTGATTTTTTAGCAGCAGGCTTTGCTTTTGCAGTCTCGGCTTTCTTAGCGGCCGGCTTTTTAGCTACTGTTTTTTTAGCGGCTTCTTTTTTGGCGGCTGGTTTTTTGGCCGTTGTGTTTTTAGCGACCGTTTTCTTTTTAGGTGCTGCTTTTTTCTTTGCAGGTGCCGCTGCATCAGCTTGTTCAGCTACCACAGCTTTTTTAGGCTCTGCTTTTTCAGATACGCTCTTTTTAGCAATTACTTTTTTCGATACCACCGGTTTTACTGGCTTCGGCGCTTTCTTTTCCTCAACAACTTCAGGCGATCCGCGTTTATCAATGATAAGATCTGCCAACGTACTGCAGTACAATTTGATGGAACGCAATGCATCGTCATTCCCGGGAATGACATAATCAATACCCTCAGGACTGCAATTTGTATCAACGACACCAATTACTGGAATACTTAAACGTTTCGCTTCCGCCACTGCAATTTTCTCATTACCAACATCCACAATGAATAACGCATCCGGCAACCCGCCCATGTTTTTAATACCATCAAGAACCACTTTTAATTTCTCTTTTTCACGCATTAACGTTAAGCGTTCTTTCTTTGTTAATTTTGTTAGATAATCGACATCGTCCGTTTTTTCTTCCAACTCTTTTAAACGGCGTATAGACTGACGAATCGTTTTGTAATTGGTTAACATACCACCTAACCAGCGGTAATTAACGTAAGGCATACCACAACGCTCTGCCTGTTCTTTGATCGTGTCACGTGCTGCAAACTTGGTACCAACAAATAAAATCTTACCGCGATTTTCAGCAATACGGCCTAAAAAGCGCATCGCATCATGAAACATCGGTAATGATTCTTCAAGGTTGATAATATGGATATTGTGACGAACGCCAAAGATATAAGGTTTCATCTTTGAGTTCCAGTAACGTGTTTGGTGTCCAAAATGTACGCCTGCTTCAAGCATTTGGCGCATGCTAACTTCTGTCATAAGATTTCTCCGGGTTGGGCCTCCGTGGATCCCACAACCTTACCCCAACATAAATGATTTAAAATCAAGTAGTTGAGAGCACCCAAGGCTATGTGTCGAACCACGTGTGGTTTAGTTAAATTTAAGTGCATGTTATACCAGAATGTCCCCTTAGGGTCAAACTGATCAGCACGTAAAAACTGAACAATAATCACTCATGATTTGTCATATCTCTGTAAACAATCTCATGTATACTAATTTGCGTTAGGACATAACACATAGGAATGTTTATATGGAAAATGCCACGTCAGCCCTTGATCAAGCACATTCATCCAAAACCCACAAAGACGTTACTATCATTGCCTCACTCGCCTTATTTCTAGCCGGCCTGGGTTACTTTATTCTCACCCTGGCAATCCCCCTGCTCAGCAAACAATGGCACCTAACCACAGAGATGCAAGGCACACTCGGTTCTTCCGCCTTGTTCGGCGCGATCATTGGCGCATTCGGTAGCGGTTACCTGACCGACAAAGTAGGACGTCGCATTATGCTCATCATCAGCATCGTTGGCGTTTTCAGTTTTTCACTACTCTCTGCATTTACCTGGAATATTCATTCACTCATCCTATCGCGCTTTTTATTAGGTGTCTGTATTAGCGCCAACTATCCTGTTGCCGCCAGTTACCTGGCTGAAATGATGCCGGTAAAAAATCGTGGTCGCAAATTTTGTCAGGCCATGTTTGTGAACTGTATTGGTGCTGTCGCCGGTGTTATCGCCAGTTATTTGATTCTATGTGTCTACAAAAACGTTGAGGCTTGGCGCTTCATGCTCGCACTGCCCTGCCTCCCTGCGCTATGGGCATTTAAAGTAAGCTTACGCATCCCAGAAAGTCCGCGCTGGTTAATCGCTAATAATCGCCACCAGGAAGCCAATAGTGTGATCAACAAAATGACGGGGAACAACACGCAACATACCTTCAAAGAAAACACACACAAGGCAGCCTATCGCGATTTATTTACCGCTAAATTTTACAAGCAAACCTTGCTTGTCTGTATCACCTGGTTCTTGATGGATATTTCTTATTACGGTATTGGCATTTTTACACCTTCCTTAATGCAAGCCTTACACTTCCAAACCCAAGGTGATTTTTTTCAGCAAATCATGTTCGTAAGTAAAGAAACCGTATTTGCTAACATCTTTATCCTCATCGGCGCCTTCTTAGCGATCAAACTCATTGAACGTGTCGGCCGCATCAAACTGCAATCACAAGGTTTTCTGTGGGTGACCATTGGTTTATTGATTATGTGCACCAGCCAATTATTCGCCAGTGCACCACTGCTGCATCTGGTCTGTATCCTAGCGGGCTTTGCTATTTTCAACTTTTTTATCAACGCAGGCCCCGGCGCTACGACGTATCTTATTCCGGCTGAGGTATACCCCACTCAACTGCGCGGCAAGGGCCATGGGTTTGCAACCGCGTTTGCTAAAGCCGGGGCTGCACTGGGTATTTTCACACTGCCACTGCTGCAACATCGGCTTGGCGCAACGACAACCGTACTGATTATCGCCGGCACTACCTTTTTAGGATTTGCCCTGACCGCTTATTTGGGTCACGAAACAAAAGGGAAATCACTCGAGGAAATCAATGAGGATCTCTCTCAAAACACAACATCAAAGCAAGTACGCCTTGACCCCACCACTGAATTTTAAATGGCTTAACGTAAAGCGGGACACTGCCCCGCTTGCGTATTAAATTGATTTTTGTAACGACACGCGCATATAGACACCAAATTCTTTAACTGAATCAAAACTCACACACGCATGCACCTTACCTTGCTTGTCATTAAAGACCATGCGTTCGTTGAACGCATACGGCGGCTGATGCCAAATGCCCGCATTAATGTGCACGCCCAACGCACCATCGCAATAAAAATCCGTGAAATCTTGCGGTGTAATATCATCACCGGGTAACGCGAGTAATAAAACAAACGGCTGCTGATCACGTGAAAAAAATACTTGTCCGCCATCCGGGTGGTAATTCGCCTCACGCGTGTAAATAGTACTGACATTTAATACGTCTTGCTGAGACGCTTCCTCACGTGGATCTGTAAACCAACCCGTCACATAATGTCCGCCGACCGCATGGTTTTCTGCATACATGGCATCACCCTGACGGTAAATTTCAAAATCACCTTCGGTAATACCACCATCACGCCCCGTGCCCGAATCAATCGGACGGTGCCCCTGTGCCGGCCACGTTACA
>NVSS01000184.1 GCA_002732805.1 Coxiella sp. (in: g-proteobacteria) | reverse complement strand
AGTTCGGCTGCGGCCGGCACCGCCTGCTCTGCTGCGTGATTCATGGTGCTGATAAATTGGTCGGCAATCTGGCCCTGGCCAAGCTCTCGGGCTGTTTTCTCTAGTAGTTTAAGTGAGTCAGGTAAGGGTATTTTCACCAATGAGTTTTTCATAAAGCCATCTTGCTGACCCAGCGTGGTGGTTGCCGACTCAACCCCTTTGCTCAGCGCTTCTTTAAGGCCTGCGCTGATTTCGCTATTGCTTAGCAGGGAAGTGGCTGTCGAGGTCACGGTTTCATTATTGGATAATTGGTCTGCAGCGCTTTTTAACCAGTCCTGCCAGCCGGCCTGGACACTGTTGATGGAGGCCATTGACACGAAAAGTGCTAAAGCGGATATCAGGTTTTTTTTGATCATTTTGTTTTTCTACTTTAGGAATGTAGACCCGGGAATTTAAGCTATGGCTGCTTAAGTTAGGAGATGCGTCATATTCTATAGGTGTCGTTGGGCAGGGTATTAGTTAAAAATTAATCAGCTTACGGTGGGTTGGTGTGGTGCCAGGTTGTAACGGGGCATCGTTATGGTCTTTATAAACTGGAGAGCGGGTAGATGAGAGCAGAGCAAATTGATCAAGTCACTATCAATGTTAAAAACCTGGAAGAGAGTGTGAAACTGTTTTCAGAGGTGCTGGGTATTCAGTTCGGCGAACCGATCGAAGCTAGCGTAGCTGTAAAAATGACAAGCAAATACGACACAAACCCTAAATGAATAGCGTACAAATTAGCGACAAATACCGTTGCCACGCCCTGCATAATGGCCGTGCCATCCATGTTGATGGTCGCTCCTAAGGGAATCACAAAGGAAGCCGTTGCCGTGGATATACCCAATTTCTCTTCACACGTTTCGAGCACGATTGGAATGGAAGCGTTACTACTCGAGACTGAAAAAGCAAACACGAGCGCCGGACGTATCTTACTGTAAAAATCAATAATAGCGCGGCGCGTAAATACCTTGAGCAACAACGGGTAGACGCCCACCCACTGTATTGCCAACACAAATAAAACCGTAAAAAAATAGCCTAGCAAAGGACCCACCAAACCAAATCCTGACTTCGCAAATACCACACTAATCAAACAGAACACGCCATACGGTGCACTTAATAAAAACCAACCCACTAAACGCATTAACAAATCATTGGCACGCTTAATAAAGTGTGCCGCCCTACTGAGCTTAGTCCCAAAGGCACGAATAATCATACCCACTATAATCGCGATGATGATAAGCTGAATCATATTCTTTCCGGTAAAGGCATACAGCGGATTACCCAAAAATATACGGTATAAATTCTCTGTCAACGAAATTGGCTGAACGGTTTGAGTTATCGCTGGGGCGGCGATTGCCTGACTACTGCCTACCCCAAAAATCCAAGCAGTAAACAAAGCTAAGCTAATCGCGACAGCCGTCGTCGCTAAATACAACACCACTGTTTTAAGCGCCATCTTTCCCAGATTAGCACCTGAACTGAGACCACAAACACCGGTCGCAAGCGAGAAGAAGACAACAGGAATCACGATGATTTTAATGATCTCAATAAACAGCCAACCGAGAAAATTCAAGGTGGTCAGCACATAGTGATCACGCCAGGTACTGGCGGGCAAATGATGCAACACGGTGCCGACAATCAGTCCTGCTATCAGCCCGATGAATATTTTGGTGGTTAGATTTTCCATAACGCCTATATTGTAACATATTTTTATGGGGACGGGGGTAGTATCCGGTGCCAGGTACGTACCTGGCACCAAATACCACCCGTCTCCGAGTTTTTTACAGGCCGAGCGCTCTTGCCAACTGTAATAAGGTTAATTCATCGCCGAATCGAGCGGCAAACTGCACCCCGACTGGCATTCCTTGTGCGGTTTTATATAATGGCAATGAAATTGCCGGCTGCCCCGTAATATTAAACAGGCTGGTAAATGGCGAAAAAGCATAGCCCTTATCTTTATAAAAATCATTAACCGAACCTTTTGATTCCTCATAAAATAGATAGCCAATATCAACAGGCAATTGCGCCAAGGTCGGCGTTAATAGCAAATCGTAATCCTCAAATAGTTGTGCCATATCACGGCCTGTCTTATGCAATGTATTCAATGCATTCACATAATCAGCTGCAGATAATTTTCGTCCAAGCTTTGCTAAAAACAAATTATTGAGTTCGACATTGTCTTTGCCGTACGATTTTCCTGTGGCCGCCGCATAGCTATCCAATGTATTCGCGATATTTCCCGCCCAAATCGTGTTGGTTGCTTGTTTTAATTCATCACGGTCTGCTGTCAGTCGGGTATCTTCAATAATATGCCCTAACGCCTCACATGCACGTGCTGCTTGGTTAACGGCGCTTAAGCAGTCTTGATCAACTGTATAGCCGCCAATTACGTCTGTCACTAATCCAATTTTAAGCGTAGGCAACGTTGCTTGAATTGCTTTTAAATAGCGATCAGGTGCTGATGGCGCTGCATAAGGATCACCTTGTGCAGCGCCTTTAGCAATGTCTAATAACAACGCACTATCACGCACACTTTTGGTTACTGCATGAGACACTGATAATCCTGAGCAACTTTCACCGCGTTGCGGCCCTACCGGCACACGCGCACGTGTTGGTTTTAATCCAATTAAACCGCAACATGAGGCGGGCACACGAATGGAACCGCCACCATCTGATGCATGTGCCGCCGGAACAATACCCGCTGCAACCGCAGCGGCTGAACCGCCTGACGAGCCACCGGGCGTTTTGCTCAGGTTATACGGATTACGACAAGCACCCAATAAAGCCGATTCCGTCACCCAATTGGATCCAAACTCTGGCGTGTTTGATTTACCCATGATCGCCAAGCCTGCTGCTTTGTAACGGGTGACAATCTCAGAGTCCGTATCCGGAATATAATCTTTAAAAAAGCGTGACCCATTGGTTGTTGGGACGCCGGCATAAGAGACCGATAGATCTTTTAACAGAAAAGGGACCCCGTATAATGGTGCTGACGTGTCTGCCGTTTTTAAAAAGGCGCGTGCTTCATCAAACATTTCACAGGTGACAGCATTAATATCTGGGTTGATTTCATCGTAACGTGCAATCGCCGCATCCAACACCTCATTGGGTGAGACTTCTTTTTTTTGAATAAGGGCCGCTAAACCCATTGCATCGTATTCGGAGTATTCATTAAAGGTCATCTTGTTTTCCTATTCGAGCAGGCTGTCTAACACATCAGGATCTGCGATCAATTGTAATTTTTCTTGCTTGGTGAGTGCTTTTACCGCCGCTTCAAGACGTAACACGTCAGACAAGTCACAAGGAAAACACCAGCTTGCTGCTATTCGTCGTGGTGGAAAGGCGCGCGTGAATTTACATTTAGGTGAGCCGGCTTGGTGCTCGGCATAACGACGCTTAAGATCCGTTGTGTATCCGGTATAGAGCGCACCATTACTGCATTCTAGCATGTAGAGATAATACATTTATTTTGTGCCATCCATGTTTTAGAATTGCTAACATCCATTGCAATCTGTTCTTTTAACAGATCCAATGATTCGAAATCTTCCTCATCACGCAGCTTATGCAAAAATGACACTTTGATATTAAGGCCGTAGATATCTGTATCAAAATTGAAAATAAAAATTTCCAGCAACACACGCGTTCCTTGCACAGCGGGTCGGGTACCAATATTGGCCGCACCGTAATAGATTCGTTGATCAATCCCTTCGATACGCACCACATACACACCTGATAACGGCACACGGCGCCGATGCAAATCAATATTAGCGGTGGGATAACCGAGCGTACGGCCCAATTTATCGCCATGAATCACGGTACCCATTAATGAATAGTAATCACCCAACAAATCAGACGCCATGGACATATTACCGGCTTGTAATACATGACGCAGGCGTGAACTACTGACACGCTCATTCATGACTTCAAATGTCGGCATCGGCATCACGCTAAATTGATGTGATGCTGCCATGTTAGCCAACAAGGCATAATCACCTTCACGCCCCTGACCAAATCGAAAATCATCTCCAACAATAATAAGCTTGGCATGCAATTTTTCTATTAATAAATTTGTTACAAATTGCCTGGCTGGAATAGCTGCAAACGCAGCATTAAAGTTAATCGTTAAAAAATAATCAACGCCCAACGCCTCAAGCGCAGTGTGTTTTTCACGCCAAGTCATTAATCGCGGCACGCGTTCACCCAAGAAAAATTCTTTTGGATAGGGGTCAAAACTAATCACTAACGTGGCTAACCCCCGCTGTTTCGCTTCCTGTAAGAGGGTTGTAATGATTTCTTGATGTCCCCGATGCACGCCATCAAAGCTACCGATGGTGAGTGCGCAAGGCGGCATATTATCCGGTATCTGTTTAATGTCGCGTATGTATTTCATGCGTTACAGCGCCTTATAATTTAAGCCGGTGATGAGCAGCGTGATCAAGTAGCTCACTAGTCCCGCCACAATAACCCACGCAAGGTGCTCAATACGTTGTAACACACCCCAATCTAACCAACGCTGCAATGACCCCGCAAGCCGCCAAATGACGACAGCCATCACCACATTAGCAACAGCCAAGCGTACAAAATAAAGAGACCAGCCCTTACCGGCATCAAAAATACGACGCTTCAAAAGAAATATGAGTAACAGCCCCACATTCAAGGTAGCCGCAACTGTGGGTGAGTGCTGTACACTGCCGCCTTCGATGGGCCGACCCAACGACAATGTTCGAGGACGTCTCACCTGGGGCGCCATGCTCGTGGCCGCCACTCTGGGTTTTGGCGCGCTGTCTGGTTGCGCGAAGATCGAGGCGCGGGATCTGATCCGCGAGGGCAACAAACTCTACGGTGATGCGCGTTTTCCGGAGGCCATCGAGAAGTACAACGCAGCGGAGACACTCGAGCCCGATGGCGTGACGCTGTTCTGGAACCGGGCGTGCGCCGCCGAGAGCCAGGTCCTCATCATGAAGGACCCGGAGCAGCGGGAGAAGCGGCGCGAGTACGCCGACATTGCGCTCAAAGACTTCACCAAGTGGCGCGAACGTCTTGAGACCAAGAGCGCGGAAGAACGCGAGCAAGCGGACGAGCAACTACTGCATCACCGCCTTGCGCTGCTCAACGCCGACGAGCGCTGTGACGATCTGCTTGAGTATTGGCTC
>NVSS01000183.1 GCA_002732805.1 Coxiella sp. (in: g-proteobacteria) | reverse complement strand
ACGGACCAAGGTGCGATTATTTGGCCGGACACACAGGCGCTGTTTTTTGTGGAGGATATTCTGACGCATAACCCCGGTGCCGATATTGTATTCGATGTGAAATGCACGAGTAATCTGCCGAAGGTGATTAAACAGCACGGCGGGCATCCCGTCATGAGCCGCACGGGGCACTCATTATTAAAAGCTAAAATGCTTGAATTGAACGCGCCATTTGCAGGCGAAATGAGTGGCCATATCTTTTTTAATGATAATTGGTTTGGCTTTGATGACGGTGTGTATGCGGGGGCGCGGTTGATGCAAATCCTAGCCGCCCAAGAAAAACCGCTGAGTGCGCTGTTTGATGCGTTGCCCAGTAGTGTGAATACACCCGAATTAAAATTACCCATGCCCGAAGATAAGAAAGTAGCGTTTATGCGCACACTGATCACAAACGGTGATTTTGGTGATGCTGAAAAAATTACCATCGATGGTTTGCGTGTTGAATTAGGCTATGGCTGGGGCTTAGTACGCCCATCAAATACGTCGGCTTATCTGACATTACGTTTTGAGGCGGATACGCAAGCAGGCCTCGAGAAGGTGAAATCATTATTTCGCCAGCAGCTACTGAAGATTGATCCTAAATTGCAATTACCTTTTTAACTCGATCAGGAGCAGAACATGCAAAAAAGTATTTTAGTGTGTGTGGGGCGGGACTGCTTAGGTGATGCCATACAAAAAGTACCTTATATTAATGCGCTACGCGAGGCTTTTCCCGAACATAAATTAGTGTGGTTTGCCAATCAGAACAGTGTTTTTTCGGGGCTGGTTAAAGATATTGGTGATGAATTGTTGGACGAAGTGATTAGCGATATTGATTTCAGCAGTCGTTTTTTCGATTTGTTTAAAAATCCATTTAAAGGTACACCGCTCGAGAACCGTGAATTTGATTATGTGTTTGATACACAAGGGCGCTGGAAACAAACGCTCATGCTCAAAAAAATTAAACACAAACATTTTGTGTCAGGTTGTGCGGGGTTTTTATTTTCGGATATTAAACCTAAAAAAGGCTATCAGTCAGCACGTAATGTCACGAAACGCTTAATTAACATGACGTCTGTGGTCACGGGTGATTCGTATGCCACGAACTATAGTGTGCCGGTACCGTCGCGTGTGATTGACGAAGCGCAGAAATTATTGCCGTTAGGTAAGCGTTACATGGGTTTTGTGCCGTGTGCGGCGATGCCTGAAAAGAAATGGCCCTTACAGAATTATATCGAAGTGGCCTTGCATTATAAACAGCGTGGTTTTGCCCCTGTTTTTTTCCTGGGTCCAGAAGAACAAAGTTATAAATCCGAGATCGTAGCGGCTATTCCAGATGTCATTATTCCAGGATTAATGGTGGTGAATAAAGCGGACAGCCTGTATGGACCGTTGTATTACATGGCGCTCGGTCAACAGCTAACAGCGATTGTGACTAACGATTGCGGGCCGGGGCACATATTAAATTGCGCCAATCGCCCCATGATCTTTTTGTTTGGGCCGACTGATGCCGAAAAATTTGCACCGGAACGCGATGGCATTACGATTCTACAATCGAAAACATGGGGTAGTTTATCGCCCGATGCTATTCCAGTGGATGCAGTTTATGGTGCCATGCAAGTATTAGCGCCACAAACACAATCAACGATTGACAAAGAAGGTGTGCTTGTTTAAAAATAGATTTTTAAGATGTGGGTTAGGTAAGGGGATTGAACATGAAGCGCATGACCTTAGGGAATTTAAGAAAGACCTTAAATAAAAGCGTCAGACGCAAAAATCGTTCGCCTTAGGTGCTGCACCAGCGATGGGGTTATCGGCTTAGTGAATTATTAGTGGGGTTGTTGTGCGACAGGTTACGTTAAGTGATTTACAAAAAGTACTGCAGCCGCTAAATCGCTCTCATAGTGGTTGTTGCTGTTGTTTGTTTAAAGCGCGTCGTGATTACCGTAGGGTTGATGTTCAACATGAAATCCCTCAAGGCATTCAAAGGCTGTGTGGAATCTGCTCCTATCAAAGCGGGAATCTACCTCTGTCGGATGATTTGTTTCAGGAGTTTGTTACGTTATTGTGTGAAAAATGGGGTCTATTAAAAGCCAGCAACCCTGACGTTTATTTGCAGCCGTCTAATATTCAAGATAGCCCTTATTTTATTGCGGTTGCTAAGGTATTAGCTAAGGATCCACGTGCGAACCTTCAGGAGACTGATAAATCCTATTTGTATTTATTAATGCCCGATGTTGAAAATACGAATGATGCTTTTGGGCAGCGTCTTATCGACGACCCTACAAAGTTACACTATACAAGACAATATCTCGTGTCTGACACCGAACTACTGACAACGTTACGTATCACGGGGAAATTAAACCACCCTTTTTTTCCGCAGGAAGCGCTATCTGACGAACTTGTTACCTACCTGTGTGTTCACTATAGAAAAAAAGTCTATGCCGCTTTGAAAAAGACACTACGTGCAGGTGCTGAGATGCCGCCAGGCTACCTTCTAGGCTTGCATGGTATTCTAGAGCCGGCCTGTCGATCGACAGACGCAGTGGAAAATTTTGAACAAGGATATGACGCATATACGAAGTTTGTTGGGGGACTTGATAGGTTGACAGAGCAGCAGCGAGCGGTATTTTTAACGCTTACGGCAGGTAAGGGACATACAATCGCTCATTATATAGCGGAAATTGAAAGCCCCAGTTCAGAGGGAACCTGTTTGTCAGATTGTGCTATTAATATTTGCGATATCATCACAACCTTAATTGATGCACGCAAACATGAAAAACGCTTTTTCATGAAGCAAGAGCGGGGCTCGCTTTATGGCATTAGTTAGGCTGAGGTATTTCTATCCCTGCCATTGTTCATAATACGCAAGCACCTGTTGGCGTGCTGTGTTGAACTCGGCTTTGCCGTCGAGGTACTGAAGCACATCAGTGAGGGTTAAGATACTTTTAACAGGGATGCCGTAGGTGTTGACGACTTCATTAACGGCGGATAGCGTACCCGTGCCGCGTTCTTGGCGGTCAAATGCAATGACGATGCCGCTTAACGTAGCATCGTGTTGTTTAACGAGTTCAATAGTTTCACGTACGGTTGTTCCCGCAGTGATGACGTCATCAAACATCACCACGTTACCACTGAGTTTGGCGCCGACTAAGTCGCCACCATCACCATGATCTTTTTTTTCTTTGCGATTGAAGCAGTAGGGGGTATTAGCCTGATGGTCGTTGTAGAGTGAAATTGCGGTGGTACTGACTAAAGGGATGCCTTTATACGCTGGCCCGAACAGTACATCATAGTCGAAGCCGGAGTCAATTAAGGCTTGCGCATAAAATTGGCCGAGTTGATGCAAGCTCTCGCCTGTATTAAAAACACCCAGATTGAAAAAATAAGGGCTAATACGGCCTGATTTTAAGGTGAATTCACCAAATTTGAGCGCGTTGTTTTTGAGTAAGAAATCGATAAAGGCGGTGGTAGACATGGTTATGGCCCTTTGTAATAGGTTCAAATGCCGCGAGTATAGCAAAAATTATGAAGAATCGCGATACGTACCGACTACGCGCATTGACAGTATTACGGTCCAGCGGATACTCTAGGCGATCTATGATTTTCAAGGGAGTCGTTTAATGCGCGTTATTTCTTTCAATGTTAATGGCATCCGTGCGGCAGCACGCAAAGGGATGTTCGATTGGCTGCAGCAACAAGATGCTGATGTGGTGTGCTTACAGGAAACGAAAGCGCAGATGGCGCATCTGGAGGGCGAAATCTTTAGGCCGCAAGGTTATCACTGCCATTTTGTGGATGCTGAGAAAAAAGGATATAGCGGCGTCGGCATTTACAGCAAGCAAAAACCGGATAAGGTCATTACCACGCTGGGTTGGGATGAAGCCGATAATGAAGGGCGTTATATCCAAGCAGATTTTGGCGATTTAAGTGTTATTTCAATCTACTTGCCGTCAGGGAGTAGTGGTGAGCATCGTCAGACGGTTAAATTCGATTTCATGAAGCGTTACGAAAAAAAATTAAAAAAACAAATCAAAGACGGACGTAGTTATATTATATGTGGCGATTGGAATATCGTGCATAAAGAAATTGATATTAAAAATTTTAAGCCCAATCAAAAAAACTCAGGGTGCTTACCCGAAGAGCGTGCATGGCTTGACATGTTGTTTGATAAGGTTGGATTTGTTGATGCGTTTCGTGTTGTCAACAAAGAGCCAAGTCAATATACGTGGTGGTCGAACCGCGGTCAGGCACGTGCCAATAATGTGGGGTGGCGTATCGATTACCAAGTTATCACACCGGATTTGGCAGACAAAGTTAAGGCCGTTTCGGTTTATAAGGAGCAGTGGTATTCAGACCATGCCCCGTTGATAGTTGATTATCAGGATTGAACATTGCCGTGTCATTCGGAAATTGATGTGGGATCTGGAAATATATCTGATACCAATAAGTTAAGACTAAAGTGACCGTAATGCACGGTAATTTATTTATTTGACAATCGCTATGCGACTCTGTACTTTCGGCAGCAGTTATTTATCTAAAGGGGGGGTAGGGGTATGTGGCCAATTAATGAAAATTCGGGTGAGAATCAACCGCTGGTAAGTGTAGTAAGTGCAGTAAGTGCAGTAAGTGCAGTAAGTCAGCATGTAGTAGCCTTGTGCGATGCATCTATCATCAAGGATACATTTAAGGATGGGCTAGAGGAATTTATTCTAGATCATGGCCTTGATCGTAACAGTGAGTATGACCCCAAACATGTGGTGTGGGATTATTTATTAATGGTAACAGATTCTGCGCCCGTTCCCGTTCCCGTTCCCGATCCCGAGTATCGGGAAAGAGATTATGAATTATTTCAAGATTTCTTAGTGCCACTTGGGGTTATTGGGGTCAGGCCTAGTAATGACAATGACCCTAATAAATACGCGTTATTTGACTTATTGGTGTTACACGGTGTCATGGATCCAGCAAGGCTGATCTCTAAAACCGTTCAATCTGAGAATGCATTTCTTAGTAGGAAAGGATTGTTAAAAATATATTTTCTTGTCCAGTCTATTTCCATGACGGCATTTTCGTCAGTTGTTTGGGTGAATTGGGCTAAACGTTTTTCTTGTGCTGTGGGAGAGCTGCAGCCAGCAATGCTTGATATGATGCAGCCGCTAATCCCATGCGGAAACACGAGCGTGCCGGAT
>NVSS01000182.1 GCA_002732805.1 Coxiella sp. (in: g-proteobacteria) | reverse complement strand
GGAAATTGCGCGTGCTGCTGAAAAACTCAACTGTCGCAGTATCGCCTTTACGTATAATGATCCGGTTGTATTTCTTGAGTATGCCATTGATATCGCCGTTTGCTGCCACGAACGAAACATTAAAAGTGTCGCTGTGTCCGCAGGCTACATCTGTGATGCACCACGTCGGGAATTTTTTAGTTACATGGATGCCACTAACATCGATCTTAAAGCATTTAGCCAACACTTTTATAAAACATTAACCGGTTCCGATCTCAATACCGTATTGGATACACTGGTTTACCTCAAGCATGAAACCGATGTATGGTTTGAAATAACGACACTACTTATTCCTGGGCAAAATGATTCACCGCAAGAAATAGAAAAAATGGCGCAATGGATTATGACTAATTTAGGACCTGATATACCGCTGTTCTTTACGGCATTTCATCCTGATTGGAAAATGAAAGACATCCCTCCAACACCGTTAGCCACATTGACACAAGCGCGAACGATAGCCATGCAACAAGGATTACATTATGTTTATACGGGTAACCGACATAATCCTGTCACCGAATCCACTTATTGTGCAAACTGTCAGCAGGTATTAATAGAACGTGATTGGCATCGTATTTTGAGTTTTGAGTTTGTAGATAATAATCATTGCCCGAATTGCAATACACCCTGCCCCGGCGTCTTCGAAGAGCAGCCAGGACAATGGGGACAACGACGTGTGGCCGTTAGGCTAGGACAAATAGAAAAAGATTAATCCGCTTTATCCGCCGCTTCTTTTCTCTTCAATGCGATTTTATCGATAATGTTATCGATCTTACCCGACAGTTCAACGCCCGTTGCTTCAGGCTTGCTGTCTGGTGGATAATGCGTTCCTTTTTCAATATCGCCAATCACTTCGATAGCAACATTCATCGCTTGCTGACCTGATTTACCCATAAGACGTTGGATATATTCAACTTGATCACGCGTGTAAGAACGATTTAGAATAGGTTTTTTAAACGTATCAAAGTCACTGGTAACAACCACTTTTTCAACGTGACTCGACATACGCATAGCCGTAAATACATTAAGGTGATCAACCGCTACTTCAGGTATAAAATCATCGAAGAAGGTAGGCATTTCAGCTTGCTTATTAAATTGCTGCATCGCTGCAACAGCACGATCAATAGGCATTTTATCTTCATTGGCCTGCCAGTGCGATAAGAGCTCTGATATTTCTTCTTCTTGTTTCAATTCAGGCGTTAATATTTGACCTGATACTTGAGATATTTTTTCAAATTGCTCAAAGGAATCCATCAACTTGTTGGCTTCATCATCTTGAATGGCATCCACTTTCAAGAAGTGGTTCAAACGCATTTTAGCGACCGGTTTTGGCGATGCATAGAAAAAACGACCACGTACAATCTTCGATTTAAAGAAGAAATGCGCTTCACCCGGTGTTTGTTCTTTCAAGTCAAGTAAATCGATACGCGAACGTTTTTCAATCTTAGCACCTTTCGCATCCGCATACGTACCTAATACACTACCTTGATCTACTTGGAAGCTATCAACGTGTGTCACATAAGACTCACCTGCGCCCTTCATAAAGAAATCCCAGGTTTCCGTTGGATCTTCCAATTTCATACAAATCTTGATATTGGTATTCGCACCAATTGACGCTGCCTCTTCTTTTGACGCTTTTTGGAATGCTGGTAAATCCTGTCCCGCAAAGACAACCGAGAAACCAAGCGAACGTGCCTGCGCCGGTACCACCGCAAAACCTTCTACGGCATAATAACCATACTCATCAAGAATACATAAGAAAGGTGTTTTCGCATTGGTTGGCTTACGCTCAATAAGATCCGCGTATGTACCTTCAACCCCGTCACCAAGACCGGCTGCCATCATCGCTTTCAGCGTGGCAATAATAATTTTACCTAAGTTAGCTAATTCTTCAGGTGCTTTTTCAAGTGCTGGTAGTAACACACAAAGGATACGACGATTCAATACAACGTCTGTTAAATCTACTTCTGCCAGTGGTGTACGCATGATGTGACCGTAGGTATCCGCCAACGATGTAAACGCACGCGTCAACTGCATCGTAATAAAACCATGCTGCTCAAGCACCTGTGATACTTGCTTACCTTTTTTCTCTTTATTATAGCCAGGTAGATTATAGAGGTAGTTTGTAATCGGCTCCATAATGGTTGGTGGTAATCCTTCCAAATTCACCGATTCTTGGCCATCACGAATAAATAACTTGTCGACAACCATTGCTTCAATTTTAGGTAGCAAGAAATAGTTACGTATGCTGTTGGCATCTAAGCGAATATTACCCGCATCGCGCATGGCCACGAGAACCTTCATAATAGCTTCCACAAAACCAATCGCACGACCTTTCCACATATCACCATCCGGTGATGCAGACGAGGAATCCATTAAACTAATAACCAACTGCGATAACATACTTGATGAACCACGTGCAAATGGATTAAGCGTGTTGGACAGACGTTTTTCTTGAGGCCCAACGACATCACGCGCACCGGTCATAAAGTTAATAAGTAGCATGTCATCTTCGCGGCCCATTGACCGTACCATCGAAAACACTTTCGCGAATAAGCTGTTATCACCTTTACCATCGACGTAAATAAAACCTGAGGCTTGTAACAACGCATTATAGGCAATTGATATCATCGCTTCCGTTTTACCCGAACCGGTAGAACCAAAAATCAAGACATGGGTTCGCATATCATCATTGGTGAACCATAATTCTTCTTTTGTTTTATTTTCATTACCAAAAAAGTAAATACCGCCCGCCATGTTCGGCTTTCCCGTGCCAGGATTAATGTCATTATCATCTTTTTCATGAGTAAATAAGGGCTTACGAAACGGCAATCCATGTTTGCGTGTCACGCAATACATAAAAATACCCAGTCCGGTGACAAATAATATTTCACCGAATGATTGCAGCAAGAAAAACGTTAGTAACGCAGCCGTAATTAGAATAACAGCAACGGCACTCGCATTTTTAACAGCATCGTGCATGCGAACGCTAAGGGTTCGTGTATCACGAATGATATTTTGTTGATTCTGCTCTTGTTCAGCATCTAAGCCGCGTTGAACGTATGCCATGATTCATTCCCGCCTATATGTAATGTATCGAGCATATTTGCCTCTAATGCATTGACTGCTTCGTCAATCATCGGAGTGCGTAATGCACGCCCCAATTTCTTTTCAGTTAACCAGTGGGAAAATGCGCCTGAGATTTCGACGACAGACGTTTGACGTCCCACACTATTTAATACAAACCACAATCGTCGGTCCACCGGCTTAAGCCATAAAAACTCAGCGGTTGCTAACACACCATCGGACCGTCCTACTTCAAGTATTGACGCCATCATGGTATAGACATACGCATGACGCTGCTCTAACCAATGGATAATGCGTGAATTTTTGTATTTCTGCAGCTGTGCTTCAACACCGTTAAAATCGAGTTTACCACCACCTGCAGAACGTGAAATTTGTGCGAGCAAGTTATTCGCAATGTCGCGCTCGCGTTCGGCACGCGCAATACAAATAACGACCAATGCTTTCATATGGATCGGTAAATCAGTCACGCGCGTCCATAAAGGACCTACTTGTGCCGTTAATAAACGATGCGCCGAGCCGCGATCCAGTTTCCATACGCTACGCTGATGCACCTCAGTGACCGACACTAAATTATGCTCTTTACAAAAGTCTAGCGGTGCCTTCGCCATTGCCCAAGGACCTTTTTCAATATCTTCTTTTACCAAATCAAGTGATAAAACAGGCTTTATTTCAGGCCAATTGTCTTGTTCGGTCTCTCGTAATGATTGCATACTATGTGTTGTTGTAAACTTACGACTACCATACTTAAAGTACGCCAGCGCTGCTAAAATTAACAAGGCAGGCGTTGCAAACCAACGAAACCAATTACCCATCGTTTTATTTAACAACGAAAATTTGGACCAATCCACATGGTTGGGTTGAGCGGAATATATAGAATGCTTCATGGCCACCAGTTCAGCTGGATTACCTTTTGGTAAATGCAACCAAGAAGCCCACGTGGCTACTTTATCCCAACCGTCTAACAGAAACTGGAAGAAACACAATTCATAATAACGAAAATAATAAATAGGAATGACAAACCAGCTACGCTTTAGCCACCAAATAGCAAGCAGCACACCAGCGATGATGGCTATCAACCAAAAGAAATTGGATGTTTGATCAGTTGCGTTCTGTTGAGATGGATACATCGATCAAGTTACCTCTAATAAAGTGATAGCGTTTCTTTCCATGTACAAATTCTAAAATGTGTTGGCTACTCACAATCCCTGCCGGTAGCGATATTAATTCATTGCCAAATCGGTCTTTACGTACTGATAATTCATCCAGTGAGTCAAGCACAGACTGTGATACCGCCACTTTGGCGTAACCTTCATGCTCTGACGACATCTTGGCACGTATTACCTTCTGCACGTCCTCTTCAGTCTTGTATATCGGCCTTCCTAATACATAACGCCCCAGTGAGCGTAATAGTTGAGACCAATTTTCAATATCGTGGCCCTTGCTCTGAAACATAAGCACATAAACAGGTACGCACTCTTTTTCTAACGTTGGCAATAAGTAATTTTTTTCACTTAATGCTTGGGCATCAATTTGTTCTAATATGTCTACTGCCTTGGCGCGCATCTCTTTTAACGGTTTTACTGTGTTACGTAAAAATAGTGAGCTTTCATAGTCACAACCGTTAAGCACCTTATCCACGGATGCAATAACACCCTTCATCAATTCAATGTAGTCCGCTTTACTGTGATCTTCCGTCTTATAAAATTCAGTCAACTTTTGCATGTACGTAGATTGCTCTTCCTGCATATCCACCAATAACTGACGCTTAATCTCATCGCTTTGAGTTTTCTTACTGGCTGTCATTGTAATACTGCCTGTCATTCCACCCGCCTAAAATTATTATCCGCCAAGTTGTGCTGGACTATACTCCGCACCTGAATTTTGAGTCACTTCTTGCTGTTGAGTAAGATTAAACGCATCTCCTACAACAGCTGTTGCAGTACCGTAGACTCTACTCAACATTCTAGCGGTCTCCGAAAGCGCTTGTGGTATATTCGTCATATCCGCTGATGAAAATCTGTTATTCATTTGTTCCCTTACTCATATTTATTGTGTGAAATAAAGGGTATATATTTTAGACAATTTCTTTTATGCTTTCACAATGGCATCAAAATCTTATTTCCAAAAAATTGC
>NVSS01000181.1 GCA_002732805.1 Coxiella sp. (in: g-proteobacteria) | reverse complement strand
GTTTTTATTCATTTAGATCATTCACAACTCAATAAAGCAAGAGTGAATGCACGCGTACAACAAGGTGGCCACGATGTACCCGATACAAAAATTGAACAAATTGGGGTAACAGCAAAAACGGTTGTTGTCGATAGTAAGAATAATATGAATATAATTTTTTTACACATAAAAAACCTTATTGTTTAATCACTTTTCGAGTTATTAAATTACTTCCATCAGTCACTTTTAAAAAATAAATACCACTGACTAAGTTACTTAAATTAATTGTGGTGTTGTTTTGAGTAATCGTTTGCGTTAGTATTTGTTTACCAACTAAGTTGTATATTACTAAAATCGCCTTGTTGTTTTTTAACTCATAATTAATCGTTAGCTCATTGTTAAAAGGGTTAGGATAAACCAATAAATGGTTTTCTTTTTCATCCAAACCATTTACGCTTAAGGCACCTCCACAAACAGAAACAAAATCTGTAGCAAAATAACTTTGTATAGAATCTATTCTTTCTTGCATTACCACAATGCCTGCTTGGTTTCCTGTGTTTTGATAATCTCTACCAAAAACATAAGCTAAGGTTATAGTAATGCTACTATCTGGCAGAAAGGTAAAAGGGCCAGTTGTTCCTAATCCTCTTCTATCTCCTGCTGGGTTTCCTACCCCAGCTTCTGACCAATTTGTTGGTGTAGCGGTAACACCCCCTGTTCCATACCAAAGAGGATCAGTAGTTTCTGGAAATAAATATTTAGTGGGAATTGTTCCTCCGCTAGACGCTGCGTTTCCATTTCCTCCATAGACGATTTGAGAGCCATCTCTCCAGATTCCATGTAAGTAGTTATAATAGTCTAAAGGAATAGTGGGGTCTCCATCTCCCAGAAACTGACCACCTCCATTACTATAATACATAAACCCTTCCATTCCCCAATACTCATTATCAATAAAATTATCTCCAAAACCTGTTCCTAATCCAGCGTAAGGAGTTCCATTAAAAGTTATTACATCTTGTATGTTTTGCGTAAAAGGATTATCTAAACCATCATTATCTTGTTGAGCTCCTTGTAAAAAGGTTACGCTTTGTGCTGGAGGATAATTTTGATACCCCTGAGTGCCATTAGCACTTTCGTCAATATTATCACCATTGTAGCCATAGTAGGTACTTCTGGCTACGTCACATCCCACATAATCATCAGCAAAACCACCAATATCTAAATCGGTCCATACTCCTATATAAGTGCTGTCATATGTTAAATTAGAACGGTTATAAATGGTGTAATCTAAAAAAACCGTATTGTAAATAGCAGAGTCTGAAGGGCAATGATAGCCATAAACCATTCCATGCACTTCTGAGCGCATAGGGCGGTTGCTATACTTTTCTCGCATATCATTGTAAATAAAATAGACTGCTTGTTGTCCTTTAATTTTAGGGTAATCTCCATCATAAGGATTGTAAACATTATCGCCATTGTTATCCACATAAGGAGCTAACTTAAAGGCTTGCCCTTTATTTACATCTCCTTCTGCTGGCCAATCTAAAAAGACTTGCGGAGGAGTGTATCCAGTATTATTCCAATTGTTAATATGGTTGTTAATGTCACTAGCATATATCTTCCAAACCCTGTCCCAATCATAGTCATAAGATTTTTTATAAAATACAGAATCCATTATTGGGCCACTTCTGCCGTAAGTAAGCTGGGAGTTGTAAGTCTCTGAATTGGAATAAACAGAATCTTGATTTTTACCTGCTATCCACAAATTTCCAGCAAATATGGTTGTGTATTTCGGATCATTTGGGTTATTCCTTTTAGGTACTTCAAAATCCGAAATACCGTTGGTTAAATCTCGAAATAAACCTCTATGGTCAACTCGAGCACTAATGTTATTGAGGTTAAAATGTTCAAATTCTAATCTTTTTACAAAAAAATAAATAGTAGAAGTATCATACATTACAGGGACACCATTATCTTTAATTACAAATTTTGCACTATCAATTCCCCAAAAATTATTGCTTGGCTTGTAGCTAATTCTAATAAATGTTGGGAGAATAAGCTGAGAGAGGTAAAACCCAGAGCCACTATAAAAGGATGTGTCAGGGGAAATTGTATTTCCATCTGGGTCAGAGTCATTTCCTAAAGGGGTATTTATAAATGTAATAGAGTCATTAAACGTAACATAAATAGTGTCGTTGACGGCTATTGGCGCATTGTTTTGGCTGTAGCTGTTAAGCGTTATTATTGAACAAGCTAGTAGTAAAATTTGTGTTTTCATCATAGTTAGTTTTAAGTTTTTAGGCAGTTTTATTTTACCCCAGCTCCCTTCTCTTTTTTGAGAAGGGGCTAGGAGTCCTTTGTTATTAAAGGGGTTATGTTGTTTTAACTAGAAACCATTTAAATCAGTAGGTTTCATAACTCCGTACCATTTGAGTGTACGTTCACCAATATTTGGAACCATTACATGTATCAAATATACTCCACTTGCAACAGGGACATCTACATGGTTTTTCAAATCCCAATCTAAACTTGTTTTTGGATCAGCTTTTTGAAACCTTCTCATCAATGTTCCTCCTATGTTGTATATAGAAATGGTACACTCTTCTGGTAAGTTAGTGATCTTAATTCTATTATCTAACTGTCCTGTTTCATACTCTGAATAAGCATAATATGGATTAGGCACTACATTGATTAATGCCAATACAGAGTCCATAGCACTTGTATTTCCTGTATCAACTTCCATCCCTGTCATATCAAACCCATAATAAGGTAAGCCAGCATTTACAGTTGATGCCGTTGTAAAGTTTTCATAAGGTTTATCTACTCTTAGTTTTACCTTAGCTGTTGTTTCAAATAAAGATCTTCCTTCATTTAACATTGGAATTCCTGCCCAAATACAAGCATCTCTAAAGAGCTTCATTTTACCAATATTTGATCCAGACATTATGCCATGTGCAATCGCAGAATTATCATAAATAGGGTAAATTGGACTTCCTGTTGTTGTTTTATTGAAAACATAAACATAATGTTTCCCTCCCATCATTAATTCATCATTTACTCCAGCTACTTCTTTATCTGTAGGGTTCCACATCATATCTTTTCCATTTTCTCCAGCCAACCAACTGTCTTCTGCAAAAGCAATGTTTAAACGCTCACCTGTTTCTACATTAATTGCATATCCTGGGAACCAACCCATTCCTGTTGTTGACACTAAGTCTCCTTCTGAACTATTGTATCCACCATCTGCAGCAGTTCTACCATTCTTATCTACACTTGGAGCATTCCTTAACTCAATATGCCCAGCTCCACCTTCTGCTAAAACCGCATCATTTCTTGATTCTAAAACCATTGCTCTACTCCATTGGGATTTGTTAGAGGTAAAGACAATATCAACGGATGCTAAATTTTCTAATTTTGCCGTTTTAACGGAAGCTCCAGAAAATTGTCCTGAATGACCAACAGCATCTTGCATGGTTGTTGCCCCATTAGAAGCAAGAACATAGTAAGAAACTAAGCCATAAGGAGCCCATGTTCCATTAATTAAATTCTCAAAATCTTGTTCTGGATCTTTATAATTTCCAGGGAGAATGTCATTAAATACACTTGTTGCAGCACCATTAAAATCAGCCTCCCCTGAGCGAATCCAGTTACCATCTTTTTCTCCCTCAATATCTTGATACCCTCCTAACCAAGTTAAGGTTGAATCTCCATATTCTATACTAGAACCAATTAAGCCGCTTCCTGCTTCTTTATTGATTCCTGGATTGATTACCTGCTTAATGGTAATGGATAACCCATGGTCTAAAATTAATTGCTCATTTTCTACATTAATTAATTGGTCAGCATCAATGGGTTGATTAAGAGGAAAAGGTAACGAGGCAGGTGGAATCAATGTCCAAAAAGCATCCCCTAATGAACCCCCTGTAATCGTATCTTTAAATTGCACTTTATATTCACCCTCAAGAACCCTTAATGGATCGATTACTTTTACTTGTATTGGTCCTTTTCCAGATTTGTATACTGGGTAATCCATAAAGTTTCCAGCAACAATACTCGTCTCAGATTCTGCAGTTAACTCTAAATCATTTCCACCGTTTCCTTGTCCCTCTAATCGGGTAATTTGAGGCATATCTCCATAGCTAGAATTCGCTATTGTTCCTCCATTTTCTGGAGCAGGATTATGCGGAATAGCGGAGAAAGATCTAATTCCTTGACCTCCTGCTAATTTTCTACTTCCAATATAAGGAAGCCTTTGTCCATCTAATTTTAAAGGATCATTTGGATCAAAATGTTTGTACTCATTAAAACCATAAGCAATGGCCATATAATAATAGGTCTTATGATTCACTAAACGAATATCACCTGTTGCAAATAAATCATTTTGGAATCGGAAAGAATGTTTTATTCCTTTATCTTCTCCTTCAACCATAAGGAAAGGTACATTTACCTCATACTCTTCACTGTATAAATGATTAATCAATGTTGTTACACCATCTTCTAAATCAACTTGTGCTGCTAACCTTGAAAGATTAGGGTTACCTAATTCCGAAACAGTAACTAACCCGTTTTTCACTTGATAGATTTGGTATCCTTGAAATTTATAGAACTTCAACGTATCCTTAGCTGCATCGTTTGGGTAATAAACACCATCTAAAGTATCAGGAATAGCAATAAATGGATTCTTTTGATTGTAAGATTCATTAAAGTTGTTAGAAACCTTAGGGTTAGTTAAATAAAGGATAATCTCTTTATCCAACTCTTGAAAAGTAATGGCTGGCGCATCAGGCCCTTCTGTTATTTTAAAACAGTTATCAAATAACGCTTGAGCCTTATCATCTGCTACTTTTAATTTTTCTACAGAAGCCCAGTTGTCACCAGAAATAGCTCTTGCCCAAACAACACCAACAGTTAAATCATTTACAGCACCAGGCTCTAAAGTAAAAGGTCCAGCAGATTGTAAAAATCTTCTATCACCAACAGGGTTTCCTTCGTTAAACTCTGACCAATTAGAAGGAGAGGCGTTCACACCTTTTGTACTCCAAAATAATGGGTCTGAATTTCCAGGAAATATTAAATCGGCCAATACAGTTCCTCCGCTTGAGGAAGAATTACCATTACCACCCCAAACCATTTGAGCGCCACCATTTTTCCATCTTCCTCTTAGGTAATTATAGTGATCTAATGCTGAAGAAGGAGGGCCATCACCATTAAAGGCGGCAGAACCATTATAATAAACGAATTTTTTCATTCCATAACGTTCATTATCTATAATTCCATCACCATAACCAATTCCTAAACCTGGGTAAGGAATACCATTATTAGCAATAGCAGAAG
>NVSS01000180.1 GCA_002732805.1 Coxiella sp. (in: g-proteobacteria) | reverse complement strand
CTTCCGGCCTTCGGCGAAAACTTTTATGTCATCTCGATGTGCTTGGCTATTATCCCAAAATTCTCGCACATGCTGCTCTTCCAGCCATTTATAAACAAGTTCTATATCATCTAAAGAAACTTTCCTAAAATTATATTTCACACTTAACTCCTTTATGAAGGTTTAATAGTGTTTTATCGTGGCTGTGGCAAAAAATGGTTCCGTCAGAACTGGCCACACAACTGATGCTATAATAGCCTATTTTTATAGGCTGACCAAGGGTTAAAAACCATGAACTGTCCGAACTGTGCTACTAACCGTACGTTACTGCTAAAATCACCAACTAATTTAGGCTATCAGCAGTTTCGTTGCCGTGAATGCAACTCTGGTGCCTTTTCGATGCCCATCGCCATAATATTTTGAATAGTGCCGTATCGATGTATCCGAAGGTTTGCTTAGAACAGACATGGCGGTAGTGATTTGGGTTTTATCAAACGCTGCGAGCCATGGATAGCCGAAGGCTCGCAGCGATATATTTTAATGGTATTTTTTTAGCTAAACAAGCAATGGACAAGCCAATCTTTTTTCAACTGGAAAGTTACATTTTTTGCATTAAATCCAAAGATTTTTTCATTTAGATTTTTACAACTGTTTGCCATTTTAGGATGGATATTCATTGCTATTACTTCAAGTGTAATCGCTTGAAACGGCTTAATAGTTATTGGTCCTATAGGCATTTTCTGACTATTTTTGACGATATAAGCAGTAATATAGCCCCAGCTACTGGGATTTTTCGGTTCAAAATTAACAGTTTTAGCAAGAGTGAGTGTTGAGCACAAACAAAGTGCGATAGTAGTTATTGTCTTCATAGTATTATCTCCCGTAATAGATTTATATGTAGTAAATATCTTGGCAGGTATCCTGGCTCATTGCGTCAGTATTTATCCCTTCCCAGATTGCTCCAGTGGATTAGTAAATACTATACAACTTACAGTTGCGGGGACAGCCACGGTTTTACACCGTATTCCCTATTAAGGCCTAAGGCCACACAAGATAAGTGACACTCTAACATACTATTTTTCATTGTAAATAAGAACTTAGTCCTTTTTCAAAAAAAATAATATATAGTCTTTGAAATATTAATCATGCATGCTACATGAGGAGCGCTGTTGCGAAAAAATGGGTTCCGTCAAAACTCAGCATATTTCTCAAAAAAAGCACATTATGTTGTGGTTGAAAACGGATGCCTCATACATCATATTGTGGTCAGTGGCTGAGTTTTGACAGAACGTGAATTTGTACTGAGTTTTGATAGAACCATATTAATGTCTCTTAATAATGAAAATGAATCGAGTGACAATGGATTAAAACTGAATCCTAATAAAACTAAACTGATAGGATGTGATCGGACTGTTGTTGGTGAGATCATGATCCCAGCTACTGTGACGTCGATTAATCAGGATGCGTTTAAGCGTTGCACTGGCCTTACCTCCGTTGAAATACCAACTAGTGTGACATCGGATTGGACAGCGTGCGTTTGAGTGTTGCGCGGGCCTTACGTCCATTGAGATTCCAAATAGTGTGACGTTGATTGGAGAGCGTGCGTTTATGTATTGCACTGGCCTTACGTCCATTAAGATCCCAAATAGCGTGACGTCGATTGGAGCGCGTGCGTTTATACGTTGCACTATCCTTACCTCCATTAAGATCCCAAATAGGTCCGGTCTCTCCAACCCCCAACCATGTAAAGCGCATCTCGATTTAGACTATAAAATAAGGTAAAATACGCAAATTATTGGTTTTATCAAAGCTGGGCCACATAAGCATATAACGGCTCTATTTTAAGTGTTTTTTGAGGCGGCCCCCTTGGTTCTTATCGGCCCCCAGCTTAGCTGATTAAACAGCGGTTAGAATGACGCTCCCTGTCATACAATAATGCATAGTCATAGCCTTCATCGCCAGTAGGCTTAGTTAACTGAAATTCCTCGCCTGACTTAATGTCCATGCAAGCTCTCATGTATTGTACATACGATTTTTCCATCGAAGATGACACTAGAGAGGGTTTAAACTCAGTGATTTCCTCAGCGCTATAATATTTATCAGCTTTAGACTTTGCATCGCAGCTTTTAAAAGAAGCCCCTTCGGGTAGGTAAAATTCAAAAGTATTCCCACCCATGTTTTTTATACAGATCAACCTTCCTGATTTAAATAGTGATAATGTTTCTTCCCATACTGTGTCTGTTCGCCCATTTTCTTTATTTTTAGCGATATTTTTTATACTTTCTATTTTTTCAAGTGCCGTGCTCGTGTCATCAGGAGGATTTTTAGAATCCTGGCTATTATCAAAGAAGAGTGACGCACGGAAACGGAAGCTCCAAAGATTCTTATAATGTAATTGGAATAGTAGGAGCTGATGGGAGGATATGATATTTTTTTGTTCTTGATCATCATATCGTATGATATTTTTTTTGTTTGGAAAATCCATCTTCGTAAAGTGTTCCTGCGAACAAAAAATCTCTAATAAAAAATTGCAACCCGTAACCGCACTCGGTCCAATCGACGTCACGCTATTTGGGATCTCAATGGAGGTAAGGCCAGTGCAACCCTTAAGCGCACCGTCTCCAATAGACGTCACGCTATTTGGGATCACAATGGAGGTAAGGCCCGTGCAACCCTCAAACGCACCGTCTCCAATAGACGTCACGCTATTTGGGATCACGATGGAGGTAAGGCCCGTGCAACCCTCAAACGCACCGGATCTAATCGACGTCACGCTATTTGGGATCACAATGGAGGTAAGGCCAATGCACCCATAAAACGCACCGCCTCCAATCGACGCCACGCTATTTGGGATCTCAATGGAGGTAAGGCCAGTGCACCCATAAAACGCATAGGCTTCAATCGACGTCATGCTATTTGGGATCTCAATGGAGGTTAGTGCACCGCAACCCTCAAACGCACTGGCTCCAATCGACGTCACGCTATTTGGGATCTCAATGGAGGTAAGGCTAGTGCACTTATAAAACGCATGGGCTTCAATCGACGTTATTTTAGCTAAAATATTAATACTTTTAAGCTTCGTGCAATCACTAAAATTACTGATTTTATCAATTGATTCGTTTTCAGCTAGCTGTGCTGGTGCTGATCCAGCAGTTATAGTGATATTTATAAGCTGGCGCTTATCTGATTGAGACAACTGACTCCAAGCCTGCAACGTAAATTTTCCCATTTCAATCCCCCCTCTTTTTTTGATTATAAATATAAATACACATCCTATTTAACCTGAGTAAGGAGGATATGCATTAATTTATGGATTAGCCTGGACTCATGTGTCATTGCGGCACTAAGAGTACATTACCGCGTTTTCTCTATACGCCCCAGTACAATGTCTAAATTTTAGACGATTATACCTGAAAAATTTTGGCACCTCAAGGATTGGTTTTATCAAAACTGAGCCACATACGCATATAAAGACTCTATTTCAAGTGCTTTCACGTGTTCTGTTCGAATGTGTCTCACGAAAGCAGAAGGATAGAACCAACTGCCGTGTCGCATAAGAGATGAGGGATAGGCCCCTCGGAGTCGGCTTGCAGGAGCCATTCCTTGATGCGTTGATAGATCGGTAAATTATACTTTATAATGACCACTGATGGCAAAAAGGGACTGCTTTTTTACAGAACCCTTTCGCCTAGCACACAACGGAGGTTTGTGCTACCGTATTTTCTTCCTGATTAGATTTTAGTATAGCTTTACCATCATCTGATAACTCCTCATAAGGCGATTTGGCACTGTAAATCATTCCATTAAAAGGTTTCAATAATTTACTTAATGGATTCGAACCACACAGATCCGCAACAAGCGTGGATATCTGGTATAAGATAATTCCTTTATCTTTAGGCAAGGGTAATTTTGGATAAGTTTCGCAATAAAATTTTATTTTACGGACTACTTCTGGATTTTCATTATAAACCAGTCCATTAAAAAGTTGGAATACCCCATCCTTTCTTTGATCATTGTATTCATTATCAATCCTATCGAAAAGTTTTTTCAAAACAGGCCAATCTGTTTTTTCATCAATGAAGTGTGTGTGAAGCTCTTCAAGGAATTTTTCCGGCATATTTTTTGCTAGTTTTTTTCTAAAAATATTTGGCGTTTGAGGCTCCAAACAGAGCAAATATAGTTGCCTTAGGAAACATGATGTTGTCATTTCATATGCTTTAGCGGCAGTCGCAACATTACCACTCTGTTTGAAATTTTCCATTATGCCATTTTCGGTTTGTAGGCGGATGTCTTCCACCCCGCCTATATACACTAAGGTGAAATCGCGATAACTTTTCTTGCCCTCATCTGTCCCTTGAGCAGCTACAGATAGCTCTATATCCATAAATTCACTAATATTAAAATCCTTTGGAAGACACTTATGTAAACCGTCATAAGGGTTGCCTGCTTCGTCAAAACTATAGTCGGGCACTAATCTCTTATTATCATCAAGAATTTTCTCTTTCAAAAATAAACCCTTTGCATTATCAAGTTTTAATTCGCCTGAATCTCCATCAAGACGCGCAACTATGCCAGAAGTATATGTTATCGTGGCCTGAGCAGGTAGATTAAATTTTTCTCTTAGCACTGCATCAGGTACATATGTATTTTTTGGAATTATCGCTTTTACAATTATCGCTTTAAGAGTATCCAAACCACTAAACGCACCCGCTCCAGTTGACGTCACACTAGTTGGGATCTTAATGAAAGTAAGACCCGTGCAATTCGCAAACGCATTGTATTTAATCGACGTCACACTATTTGGAATATCAATAGAGGGCAAGGCAGTGCAACCTTGAAACGCACTGATTCCAATCGACGTCACACTAGTTGGGATCGTAATGGACATAAGACCCGTGCAACCCTTAAACGCACTACTTTCAATCAACGTCACGCTAGTTGGGATCTCAACAGAGGTAAGGCCCGTGCAACCCTCAAACGCATTGCATTTAATCGACGTCACGCTAGTTGGGATCTTAATAGACGTAAGACCCGTGCAACCCTCAAACGCATTGCGTTTAATCGACGTCACGCTAGTTGGGATCTTAATGGACGTAAGACCCGTGCAACCCTCAAACGCATTGTATTCAATCGACGTCACGCTATTTGGGATCTCAACGGAGGTAAGGCCAGTGCAACCCTCAAACGCATGACCTTCAATCGACGTCACGCTATTTGGGATCGTGATGGACGTAAGACCCGTGCAATCCGCAAACGCAGAGTAGCCAATCGACGTCATATTAGTTGGGATCTTAATGGACGTAAGATCCGTGCAACCCTTAAACGCACTACCTTCAATCGACGTC
>NVSS01000179.1 GCA_002732805.1 Coxiella sp. (in: g-proteobacteria) | reverse complement strand
ACAGCGAAGCGCTGACGCTGTGAATTTGCTCAAATCCGCATACAGCGAAAACCCCACGATTAATTTGCTTCATCATATATGCGACCTATTGAGAGGCGGGCAGCGCTATCGAGAAATTTTGGAATACGTCGCTCATTGCCGCCGAAATCACAGCAATGATCCTTCGATAATTCTGCATCTGCAAGGGCAAGCCTTGAGTGAAATGGGGGATCTGGAAGGCGCAAAGGACGCATACGTAAAGGCGTTAGCACTGGCGCCCAAAAACCCAATTATTATTGGGGCAGCCGCTTCATTTTTTGAGTCGCTCGTTGATAGCTCACATCTGACAAAATTGATGCAACGCGCTCGTGAAGACAGAGTTGATTTGGGGGTTGGCGCCTTGAGGCAACTGGAGGCGGTTGCCTTTTTGCGGGGCGGTAAGCCGGTTCTGGCAAGAACCAGTATCCTCAAAGCTCTCCAGCGCCCGAACAAGCCTGATTTGACGAGACGCAGCAAATTCATTCTAGGCCAGGCAGAAGACAAATCAGGGAATTACCCCGCAGCATTTGAAGCGTATTCAGAGGCAAATCAACTGTCACTCGATATATTCGAGACGAACGGGCCACACGATCACGCGAAAATTTTGAACGAAATAGCGACGATGAGAACAGCTTTGGACTTGGACGGCCAATTTGGACCACTTGAGCCAGCCCCGTCGCACAATAAAACAGCCAAAATCGCATTTATTCTAGGCTTTCCGCGCTCTGGTACGACACTTCTTGATACAATTTTACGATCACACTCTCTTGTTGAAGTCGTCGAAGAAAAGCCAATTTTCAGTGATGCACTTGCGGCGTCATTCAAGATCGAAAACTCAGCAATTTCCCTAAAAAAGTGGTTGGCTATAGATCCGAAGGTTATGAAGGAAGCTTATTTGAGAAAAATGTCGGATTTCGCCGGAGAAACGCTGTCTGACAACAAAGTATATATCGACAAAATGCCGCTCAACACGCGATGGGCTCCTTTTTTGCATCAAATATTTCCAGAAGCTTTGTTCATTTTCGCAATTCGTCATCCCCAGGATGTCGCAATCAGCAATCTATTCCAAGACTTTGCCCCCAACGGCGCGATGATGAATATGACTAATATTCGTCGAATTGATAATTTGTACGATCAGTGTTTTTCCTTATGGGACGAGTTTGAACGAAAGTGCAAACCCAATGTTGAACGAGTCCGCTATGAAGAATTGGTGGACGATTTGGAAGGAACCGCCGGTCGGGTCATGAGAAGGCTTGGGCTGGAATGGGAAGATGACCAAGCTCGCTTTTTTGAAACAGCTATGCAGCGCGGCCGCATCTCGACAGCAAGCCGGAACCAAGTAAGCCAAAAGCTGTATACAAGCTCAAAGGAACGCTGGCGCAATTACGCGTTCGCTTTCCAGGGTGACGACACCGCAAATCTGGGCAATTGGGCCGTCAAACTGGGCTATTCAATCGACTAGATAGTCGCCGTGGCCTGTACCCAGATCCACAGCACATTACGCCCGTCAGACAATGTCATGGTTCGCGGGCATAACCGGTCGAACAAGGCGCGACTGTGCGAGCAGATCAGCAGGATACCGGTGTCCTGCAATAGAGACTTCAGGCGGTCAAAAGCCTTCATTCTAAAACCCACTCGTCCATCAACTAGATATCGCGGAACAGCTCAGCTACGATCCTACAAGGCCAAACGTATGCGCATTCCTGATGAAGAGCTGCGCTGGGACATGCCGAAGAAGGCCCCCTAGTCGGAAAGCTTGCCGACCCGCGCGAATTTACCCAACAATTCCTAGTATGTCGCGCTGATCAGCTCGCCGCGCGAAATATTGTCCCCGTCAGTTGCATCATCATTGAGCCAGAAGGCGAGATTGGACAACGACTGGTTTGCTCCGACAACATTCAACTTTCCGGATATAGCGGATCAAGCCCGTGCAGACCTGCATTGGCATTACTATCAGAAAACAGTTCCAACACCGCACGACCTTGGCCGCTTGCGCAAGGCATGGCATTGGTTGGGAAGCGCCAACCCGTTGCAATAATTCATTGGGTGAGACAATCTGGGACATGATGGCAGAAACGGCTGACAATTATAACAAGGGCGGTTTAGCGCTTCTCAAATCAGGCCAGTACAGTAGCGCTTTCCAGGCTTTTGGAAGCGCACTTGATCTGGAACCTCGCAACGCGTTCGCGCATTATCACATCGGAATTAGCCTGTTGCTTGAGCAGCAGAATCAAGCAGCAATCCCATGTCTGTTGACCGCCCATCAAATGCATCCGCGAAACACGAACTTCAATATCGGTTTTGCGAAAGCCATTCGCGATTCAGGCGATCCTGAACGGGCGTCCAGTTTTCTTGCGTCTGTCGCGGCCTTGGAGCCCTCCAACGACAAAATCGCGCACGCCGCAAGCTTTCTCCCTTTGACCAAATCGATGGCGGGAAATTTCCATGGCTATGCTTCGCATGCTGATCCCAGCGCCGTGCAATCAGCGTCGCGGGCCCTTTATCAACGATATAACGACGGCGATTTTTCTTATTGTGTCAAACACGGTTGGACGTTGGTCTGGCAGTGCCCCGAAAACGTTGTGATCTGGAAGGTTCTTGCCGACTCGGCGCGCCACGTTTCGAAAATGAAAATGGCAGAAACCTGTATCAGGCGGGCCGTTTCGCTCGCACCAAAAGATATCGAATGCACGATGTTATTGAGCAAGGTTCTCCGCGCAACAGATCGAGCGGGGTCAGCCATTGATTTACTGAAATCAGCTTATCAAGCCCAGCCCAGCTTCTCGCTGCTGGAATCACTGTGTCAAATAATGGATGAGGCGCAACAATCCAGCGCGTTATTCGAACTGCTGGACACATGCGCTCCCAATCACCCGGACAAGCTTTCCCTGATCAAATACCATCAGGCTCGGGCGTTGATGGGCATGAGGGACACCGCCGGAGCACACGCCGCCTATAAAGAGGCTTTGAGCCTTGCTCCGTTGGACCCTCTGATTGTCGCGGGCGCAGCAATTTTTTACGAAACGCTGACGGATTCTTCACATTTTTTGGAGTTGATGCAACGTGCCCGTGATGACGACCTTCCGTTCGAAACAGCACGCTTGCTGGAAGTTGATGCCATGGCCCGATTGCGCGAGGGCAAGCCAGATCTAGCTCGCGCTTCCATCCTCAGATCCATAGACATTCTACGGGAACCTGATGATGCAATGCGGTGTTATTACCGCCTTGGCCAAGTGGAGGACAAAGCCGGAAATTATCGAGCCGCGTTCAAGGCATTTTCAACCGCAAACAAACTGGCGCAAGACATATTCAATGTACGAGCAGGCCATAAAAACAAGGCTATACTCGGCCAGATTTCGCTTATGCGGGCTGCGATCAATTCCCAAAACCAGTTCCGCCAGCTTGAGCCTGTTGCCCGCCCTGGAACAAGCGCCAAAATCGGATTTTTAGTCGGGTTTCCGCGCTCGGGAACAACACTTCTAGACACCATTTTAAGATCGCACTCTCATGTGGAGGTCATTGAAGAAATGCCCACACTGACAGATGCGGGCACGGACCTGATGACCAAGCAAGGCATCGACGTGGCCTTTCAGAACAGTCTGGAACTGGATCCCGGCACATACCGCGAAGTGTACCTTGAAAAACTATCCCAGCTGTCCGGCCTAACGTTGTCAGAGGACAAATTATATATCGACAAAAACCCCCTGAATACGCGATGGGCCCCCCTACTGCACAAATTGTTTCCGGAGGCAGTTTTCATTTTTTCTGTTCGACATCCTCTCGATGTCGCGATCAGCAATTTTGGCCAAAATTTCATCCTGACAGATGCGATGACGAACATGACCAGTCTTGGCAGTATTGATCATCTCTATGATCAGTGTTTTTCGCTTTGGCACGAGTTTGACAATCTGTGCAAACCGAATGTTGAACGCGTGACCTATGAGGAGCTTGTGGAGGATCTGGAAGGAACCGTCAGCCGGATCATGAAGCGTTTTGGCCTTGAATGGGAAGACGCGCAGGCTCGTTTTTTCGAAACGGCCCTGAAGCGTGGACGTGTGTATACGGCCAGCCAAAATCAGGTGACTCAGAAACTCTACACAACTTCAAAGGAACGCTGGCGCAATTACGAATTCGCCTTCAAGGGTGACGACACGGCAAATTTGCGAAAATGGGCCGTCAAGCTTGGCTATTCTATCGACTAGCTATCGCGGCGGCGCCCCCTAGCTCCACTCGACAATACGCCCCTCAGACAGCGTCATAGTGCGCGTGCAGATCTGGTCCAGGAGGACACGGTTGTGGGAGGCGATGAGCAGGATGCGGGTGTCTTGCAATTGCGCTTGCAGGCGGTCGGAGACTTTTTTGCGAAAATCGACATCGCCGACGGATATCCACTCATCCATCAACAATATGTCGCTGGGCAATTCGGTGGCGACGGAAAACGCCAGGCGCATGCGCATGCCCGACGAATAGCTGCGCAGGGGCATGTCGAGGAAGGGGCCGAGCTCGGAGAAGTCGGCGATGCGCTCGGATTTTTCGTACATCTCTTCGGGTGTCGCGCCCATCAACACGCCGCGCAGGATGATGTTTTCCCAGCCCGTGGCGTCATCATTGAGCCCGAAGGCGAGGTTGAACAGCGACTGCGTGGCCCCAACAACATTCAGCTTGCCGGATGTGGGCGGATAAACCCCGCGCATGGCGCGCAGCAATGTGGTTTTGCCGGCGCCGTTCTTGCCCCAGATGCCGATGCGCTCACCCGGTTCGATCCTGAAGGAGACATGGTCCAGCGCGCGCAGATAGGCCTGACCGCCATATTCGACAAACCGCGCGGTGGCACCGGGCGCGGCACCGCCCTCAGCGGTTTTCATTTCCGGCGGGATTTCCTTGATTGGAAAATCCACACACAGCTCATCAGCTTCAACAATTATATCAGACATTGAAGCCCCTACAGCCAGTAGATGATGCGGCGGCGCGCGAAGGCAAATGCCGCCATTGCCGCCAGATTGGATGCAACTGCCAAGCCGGCGATGATCCACCAGGCATGGACCGGAAACACGCCGTCGATAACCGGAGCCCGGAACACTTCGATCATGTAGTAAAATGGATTGTAATTGATGATGAACGCCGCGCCGAAGCGGTTGCTGTCGGCCATCCAGATGATCGGGGTGAGGAAAAAGGCCAGGCGCATGCCGGCCTCAATCAGCTTTTCCAGGTCGCGCATCCAGGCGCACAATATGCCCAGAAACAAAACCACACCGTGCAGGATTGCCAGATTCAGGAGCAGGGCCGGCACGGTGGTCAATGCCATCAGCGGGATCGGTTTGCCGA
>NVSS01000178.1 GCA_002732805.1 Coxiella sp. (in: g-proteobacteria) | reverse complement strand
GTGACATCGGCACGCAGTAAGACATAGCCTTTCAGCGCAGCTTGCACCTTGGGGTTGCTAAAGGTGAAGTGATCCATCTCTTTGCAGGCGACACACCAGTCCGCATAGAAGTCGAGTAATATCGGTTTATTTTTATTTTTGGAAAGTGTCATCTGGGTATTCACATCCGCAATGCTTTTTACCGTGGTGAAGTTAAGCACCATCTGTTTTTTGGCGCTGGTGTGAATTACCAGCGGACGTAGTGGATTGGTATTACCCATGAACGCGCCAATCACGAGAACGATACCGTAAATAAAGAAAACGAGGCCAATGGCTTTACGGAGGTGCCCCGCATACCCATCGGAATTTGTGAGTGCACCAAGTGCAATACCGCAGCCAATAACTAACAGTCCCCATAAGAGCATCACGATGGTCTCTGACAGAATGCGCGATAACATCCAGACGGCAATAGCCAGCATCAGCACACCCATGAAATTTTTAACGAGGACCATCCATTTGCCAGTATGGGGAATCAATTTGGGGCCAAAGGCGCCGATGAGTAATAACGGTAGGCCCATGCCCATCCCCATAACAAACAGCGCGAGACCGCCGATGGAGGCGCTGCCGGTTTGGCTAATGTAAGCGAGTACGCCAACCAGTGGTGGTGTAACGCAAGGCGATAATACAAGCGTCGAGAAAATGCCCATCACGGCAACACCAATATAAGTGCCGCGTTTTTGATGGTCACTGGCGTGCGCTAATTTATTACGCCATTTCGCGGGCAGTTCTAAGTTGTAAAGGCCAAACATAGAGAGTGCCATGGCGATAAAGAGCACCGTGAAAATAGAAATTAGCCAGGGTTTTTGGAAGGCGGCTTGAACGCTGCCGCCAATAGAACCAAAAATAATACCGGCAATAGCATAGGTGCCTGCCATGCCCAGTACGTAGGTGAGTGATAGCAAAAAAGAGCGCATATGCGAAATTTTACCCTGATCAACGATAATGCTTGAGAGTATGGGTATCATGGGTAGTACGCAGGGTGTGAATGAAATTAAAACACCAAAAATGTAGAAGCCAACGATGATGCCCCAGATATTATCGCCAGATAGCATGGCCGTTATTTTATCTTGGGGATTGATGGCGTGCGTAAGGCTGTGTGTCGGTGCCGGTGCAATATGCTCGGGAGGGGCATCCATCTTAATGCCTTTCACCGGGATCATGTAGTCGTTAGCAAGATCGACGGACACGACACGTGATGTGGGCGGGTAACAAAAACCATTCTCCGAGCAGCCTTGGTAGTGGACCTGAAGGGTAATGTTTTGTTTGTTAGAGTTGAAAATGGGTTGGATGATATACATATCCTGCTTATAGACAGCGAGCCTGCCCACTGAGGGAATATCTTTATCAATATAGTTTTGCGGTAAAATGGGCGGCGCAAGTGTCATATTGCCTGGTTTAATTGCGCGGATTTTAAAGTGATCGCGGTATAAGTAGTAGCCAGGTGCCAGTTTCCACTGCAAGACAACGGTTTGGTAATCTTTAGCGGTGGCGGTAAATTGAAAGGCTTGGTCGAAGGGAAGCGGTTGCAATGTATTAGCTCGAATGACGCAAGCCAAGAGCAGTCCGATCAGTGTAAACCATAAACGATATTTTTTCATGACGATCATTATAAGGGATTTTGTGGTGCATGGATATGGCGCATTTTTTGTTGCCAGATGAGCGCTTGGTGCCTGGTATTAAAAGTGTGGCGGGTGTTACAATGCACGCTTAATATTGAGGAGTATCTATTCGTGGAGCCCGCCCCATCACTCATCCGTAATCGGCTATTTTGGTTTACCTCACTGCTATGGCTTGTTGTAATGATTCTATCGTTATGGTGCCAGCCACTGATGAATGATATTGATCAGCCGCACTACTTGAGTGTGGCGTGGGAGATGTGGACACGGCATCATTATTTGTTTGCGATTTCCAATGGCTTGCCAGACAACAATAAGCCACCGCTGCTGTATTGGTTTATCCTGGGTGGCTGGAAGTTATTTGGGATATCGGTGTGGTGGCCGCGGTTTCTTGAGGTGATCATTGGTTGGCTGTGTATTCATCAGGTAGCACGATTGACGAAGCGTCTTTCGGGCTCTGTTCAGGCGCAATGGATTGTGTATTTACTGATGTATGGCAGCTATTATTGGTTTTTTATTATGTTGCAAATTCGCTTTGATGCGCTGCTTACATTATTTACGCTCGTTGCTATCACAGCATTGTGGGATTTTCATCAACGCTACTCTGTGGTATCCGCATTTACCTTCATCGTAGCAATAACATTAGGCCTGTTTGCAAAGGGCCCCTTTATTTTTGTGTACTTACTACCAATGGCATTGGCGCTACCCTGGACGCATAAAAAACGAAATTTCATCTTATGGTATTTATTGATTATATGCTTTATTGCCGCGTCCTTTATCCTTCCCGCTATCTGGCTGCATTACGTTCAAGATGAATTAGCCCGTGATGGGCTGGTGCATTCTGTGTTGCACAAAGTGGGCGGCTATTTGCACCTTTCGTTTCACCTCCCTTTTTACATTGGGACGTTGCTCTATACGTTATTGCCTTGGGTGACTGCGCTGCCGCTATGGCTAGCATTACGCCATTTGAAGTGGATGACACACCGTGACAGTTATTTATATCTGCTGATTACCTTATTGTCCGGATTTTGTTTTGCTGTGTTGCTGATGTCACACCAAGCGATGCGCTATATATTGACGGCTGTTTTGTTAGCAACCGCTTTCTTAGCGATTGCGCTATCAGAATATATAATGGCACATGATCAACGGCATCGCTTTGGATTCACATGGCTCAATGGTGCAACTGCCTTACTGGCGGCATTATTTTTCCTAACGACACCGTTTTCATACCGTTTTGTGACCGTAAACTTTGCGTTCTTTCATGTGATTCCGTGGTGGTTTGCGATTCCAGCGCTAGCGCTAGCGTATTATCAATTTAAATGCGGTAGAAAATCATTGCATCTTCAGCTATGCCATGCGGCAATTGGTGTGTTGTGTATACTTATGGTGTATCAAGTAGGGTTTTGGCGTTATTATGCGCCGCACTTTAATTTACAGGCGGTTGCAAAAATGGTGGAAAAAGCACAGCAGCGGGGACACCCTATTTTAGGCGCCAGTTATCGTTTATGGCCGCAACGATTGGAATTCTTAGGGCGCTTTCCAAGGGCGATCCCCATCGAAACCAAGCCAGATCGCATTAAGCAGTGGGCTATTAAACATCCCCGAGGTTATCTTGTAATGGTTACAGAGGTGGATCCACAGAACCCTCCGGCGGGCTATGTTGCTTGGCAGTCTAATGTGAATTTTGGTGGGCGAAACCTCTTTAAGCGGAAAAAGCTAAGAGGGATGGGGCTTTGTCGTGCAGGCGCTTACCTGCAAAAGCAATGCTAACGAGTTTGGGGGCGGGGGTGTGTTTTACAACAGACTGTAGTCTGTTGTAAAATACACCCCCGCTCCCAGGATTTTGTTAGAGCATTTTACGTAATACGAACTGCAAGATGCCACCATGACGATAGTATTCAAGTTCTTTTTGCGTATCAATACGACACAGGGCTTTAAATTCCTCCGTGCTACCGTCTTGGCGTGTGACGGTTACCGTCACGTCAGTTTGCGGGGCTAACGTATCAACACCGGTAATATCGAACAGTTCAGTACCGTCCAGTTTGAGTGTGTTACGGTCAACGCCGTTAGTGAATTCCAGTGGCAAGACACCCATTCCAATTAAGTTGGAACGGTGGATGCGTTCGAAACTTTCAGAAATCACGGCTTTGGCGCCAAGTAATAGCGTGCCTTTAGCCGCCCAATCACGCGATGAGCCGGTGCCGTATTCTTTGCCTGCAATCACAACCAAGGGTACGTTATCCGCTTTATACTTAACGGCGGCATCGTAGATTGACATCACTTCACCGTCAGGTAAGTATTTGGTAACCCCACCTTCGGTGCCTGGCACCATTTCATTACGGATGCGAATATTGCCAAATGTACCGCGTGTCATGACCTGATCATTACCACGGCGCGAACCAAACGAGTTAAAGTCGTTAATTTCAACGTGATGGCTTGTTAAGTATTCACCGGCGGGGCTGTTAGGCTTAATAGCGCCAGCGGGCGAGATATGATCCGTCGTGACGGAGTCGCCGAGTAAGGCAAGTACGCGCGCTTGTGAAATGTTTTGCATCGCACTCGGTGTTTTGCTCATGCCTTCAAAAAACGGTGGATTTTTAACATAAGTTGATTCAGCATCCCAGGCATAGGTTTCACTCGCTTCGACCTTAATCGCTTTCCACATATCGTCGCCTTCAAATACGGCAGCGTATTCTTTGTGGAACATATCGACATTGATTTGCGAAACGGCATCAGCTACTTCTTGTTGGCTTGGCCAGATGTCTTTTAAGAAAACAGGTTTGCCTGCTTTAGTTTCACCAATAGGGTCTTTGTCCATATTGATTTTGGTGGTGCCGGCTAAGGCAAATGCAACCACCAGTGGTGGTGAGGCGAGCCAATTTGCTTTTACTAAGGGATGAATACGACCTTCAAAGTTACGGTTACCGGACAGTACTGCAGAGACGGTTAAGTCATTATCGGCAACGGTTTTGCTCACCGCATCGCTAAGTGGGCCGGAGTTTCCAATACAGGTGGTGCAGCCGTAACCCACGAGGTAAAAACCAAGCTGTTCGAGGTATTGCATAAGGTCTGTTTTAATCAAGTAGTCTGTCACTACTTTAGAGCCGGGTGCTAGCGAGGTTTTAACCCAGGGTTTCACAGTAATGCCGAGTTCAACGGCTTTTTTAGCAACGAGGGCTGCCGCTAACATCACGCTAGGATTCGAGGTGTTGGTACAGCTGGTGATGGCAGCGATCACGACATCACCATGATGCATTTCAAATCCATCATCGCTTGCATAAGACATGTCAAGCTGGTCGGCCTGATCATTTTTCGAAATAAAATCAGTAATGGCTTCGCGCATGTTTGATAGGGGTACACGATCTTGAGGGCGTTTAGGGCCCGCAAGGCTCGGTTCAACACTGCCCATGTCTAATGATAAGGTGTCCGTAAATTCAGGATCTGCGGTGTTGTCATCACGCCACATGCCTTGTGCTTGGCAGTAGGCTTTTACCAGATCAATGGTTTCTTGATCGCGCCCCGATAGTTCTAAATATTTAATGGTTTCATGATCAATCGGGAAAAAGCCACACGTAGCGCCGTACTCCGGTGCCATATTGGCGAGAGTTGCGCGATCCGCTAGCGGTAACTCATTAAGGCCTGGGCCAAAAAATTCGACGAATTTTCCTACAACGCCTTTTGCACGTAGCATTTGCACGACACGTAACACAAGATCGGTTGCGGTGATCCCTTCTTTTAGTTTGCCCTCTAGGCGAAAGCCAATGACTTCCGGCACCAGCATGGACA
>NVSS01000177.1 GCA_002732805.1 Coxiella sp. (in: g-proteobacteria) | reverse complement strand
TCCCCGATACAATACTCGTCCCCGATACGATGCTTTCAGTGCGCTTATTTACATGCTAAAATCGCCGGATGTTTGAAGAACGCAAAATTCGTCAGCTTTTAGCAAGCTGCAAGGTACCTTATCTGAATCAAGACCTTATTAAGGCGGGTGCCGTATCAGCGCTTGAGATTAATGGGCGTAGCGTACGGTTAGGGTTAACATTTCACTTCCCATTGCCAGCAAAGGATCAAGAACGTTTGATTATCGAGCTCAAGGCCTTACTCACCAAATTTGAAGTTGATGTTAGTATCGCGATCGATATTCGGATTCAGCGATGTCAGCCTCATGTGGCATTGCTATCGGGTATCAAAAATATTATCGCTATATCGTCGGGTAAAGGCGGTGTCGGTAAATCGACGACGGCGGTGAATATTGCATTAGCCCTTAAACAAGCGGGCGCGCGTGTGGGCTTACTTGATGCTGATATTTATGGCCCCAATCAACCGCATATGCTCGGTATTGAGGGTGAGCCTGAGGTAATTGATCAAAAGCTGATGGTGCCGATGGAAAAGTTTGGTTTGCAAACCATTTCATTTGGTAATTTGATTGGCGCGGATACGCCAGCAATTTGGCGCGGACCGATGGTGACCAAGGCATTGTTGCAATTGTTTTTACAAACGCGCTGGCAGCAACTTGATTATTTAATTGTTGATATGCCGCCAGGCACCGGCGATATTCACTTAACGTTATCGAAGAAGATACCGGTGAGTGGCGCGGTGGTGGTTACAACACCACAAGATATTGCGTTGATCGATGCGCGCAAGGGCTTGGAGATGTTTCATAAAGTCGAGGTCAACCTGCTGGGTATCATCGAAAATATGAGTATGTTTGAGTGCCCGCATTGCCATGAAAAAACAGCGTTGTTTGGCGATGAGGGTGGCGAAAAATTAGCAGCCGCCACGGGTGTCCCCGTCTTGGGTAAAATTCCACTGTCTGTGGCGATTCGTCGCGATGCTGATCGAGGTGTGCCCACGGTTGAGGCGGATCCACACAGCGATCTCGCAAACGTATATCGTGATATTGCATTATCAATCGCTGCGCGGCTATCATTAACGTCAACGGTAGAAATATTAGGAAAAAAAAATGTCGATAAAATCTGATAACTGGATCCGCCGCATGGCTGCCGAGCACGAAATGATTTCACCCTTCGAACCCGGGCAAGTGCGCTATGTAAACGATAAAAAAATTGTGTCTTATGGCACCTCGAGTTACGGCTACGATGTGCGTTGTGCGAATGAATTCAAAGTATTCACCAACATTAATTCATCGATTGTCGATCCTAAAGACTTCGATCCCAATAGCTTCATCGATATCAAAGCGGATGTTTGTATCATTCCTCCGAACTCATTTGCACTGGCGCGGACGATCGAGTACTTCAAAATACCACGTAGTGTGCTGACGATTTGCTTGGGTAAATCTACGTACGCGCGTTGCGGTATTATTGTCAATGTCACACCGCTTGAGCCTGAATGGGAAGGTCATGTGACGCTGGAATTTTCAAATACAACAAACTTGCCGGCCAAAATTTATGCGTTTGAAGGGATCGCTCAGATGTTATTCCTCGAGTCAGATGAGGTTTGTGCCATGTCTTATGCCGATCGTGGCGGTAAGTATCAAGGGCAAACGGGTGTGACGTTACCGATTACTTAGATTAATTTGTTTTGTACTTTGGGGGCGGGAGAGGCAGCGGCATGTTGTAAATAATAGGCCTCAGCGTGATGAATTTGACTACGTCGCGATAAGTTTTGTATGAGTGAGCATGCTTGGCGTGATCATTTCTCGAGAATACAATAAGCGGGATGGCAGCGCTGTTGTGTTTGGTATTCAGTTTGTTTGTATTGTCGGTCTCGTGCTTGGGGCAATCGCAGCGCCGCGAGACACCATGAGGCGGGCAATGATCGTCAGCTGTTTTGTTATGGCAGCGGCAGACTCCGCGGCTGTGGGGCAATGGGGTTTGACGATTGTAATTTAGTGACTAACGCCCATCCATTGGGTCCTGTTGCTAGCATATTATATTGCTGGCACTTACACTCGGATTTAATATGGGCTATGTAATGACATACAGTATGTGGACGGGTGTTAGCGATGTGTTCGGTTATTTTTCTGTGGTGTCCGCATTAGCTATGTTGGCGTGTTTCATTATCCAGACTGTCGACGCTATATACCATCATGAATTAAAGGCAGGTTGTGCCGATACGATATCCCTGGTGATGTCGAGTTATGTTCTTTTCTTGGTGATGGCAATAATGCAGCGAATTATCGAACGGCATATTCCTCAGGCGCTCAGCCGGTCATTGTAAGTGATGAAGAATCAGACGATTCAGACGCTGCGCTTATTGAGGCGCCTCGTATGGCAGGTGCTTCCTAAATAATGATTGACACTACCGCCTATTATTGACACAATCCACTATTGGCGCCGATTTGAATTTCAGATTGCGGGCGCGTTAAAAATACAGCTAAAGCGGGTTAATCGTATGATTATATTAGAAAACATCTCTAAAACCTACAGTACTCCGAGTGGTCAGATCCATGCGCTGCGTGATATTAATTTGCAGGTAGCCGCGGGTGAAATTTGTGGTGTGATCGGTCGTAGTGGCGCAGGTAAGTCTACCTTAATTCGTTGTGTTAATCTTTTAGAGCGGCCGACGACTGGGCGTGTATCCGTCGACAATCAAGACCTATTAGCCTTATCAAACAAGCAATTAAGACAAGCGCGCCATCGTATTGGCATGGTGTTTCAGCACTTTAATTTATTAGCATCGCGTACGGTTTTTCAGAACGTTGCCTTTCAATTAGCGATATTGGGACATTCGAAAGCAGAGATTGCGCGTGAAGTAGAGCCGTTTCTTGAGCTGACAGGTCTTACTGATAAGCGCGATGCTTATCCTAGCCAATTAAGTGGTGGTCAAAAACAGCGGGTCGCCATTGCACGTGCCCTGGTGACGCAACCTAATGTACTATTGTGTGATGAAATGACATCGGCCCTTGACCCGGAGACAACGCATTCAATTTTAGATTTAGTAAAGCGCATTAATACGGAGTTGAATTTATCCATTTTATTAATTACGCATGAAATGAATGTTATTAAAACGATTGCTGATCACGTGGCGGTAATTGATGCAGGTAGTATCGTTGAAAATACTGATGTTGTGAGCTTGTTTCGTAATCCGCAGAGTGAGGTAGCGCAACAATTTGTGAAAGGGGATATGCATGATCATATTCCAGAAGAATTACGTATATTGATTCATCCAGACGCGCAAGCAGGGGATAAACTGCTGATCCAAATTGCATTCATCGGTAAATCGGCAACCCAGCCCGTGATTGAGGAGTTTGTTAATCGCAGTAAGGTACGGATCAACATCATTCAAGCAAATCTTGAATACATGCGCCAAGAAACAATTGGTGTGATGACAGTGTCGCTTGAAGGCGCGGATGGCGCGTGTCGTGATGCCATTCAAATATTGAAAGGATTGGGTGTCAATGTGGAGGTGCTCGGTTATGTCAATTGATATGCTCAGTGAATTGGCGTTTGCAACCTGGCAAACGTTAGAGATGGTTTTTGTTTCTACCTTTTTTGCTATTGCGGCGGGTGTGCCGTTGGGTGAGTTGTTGGTAATTACGCGGGATCCCTATTTTTCACAGCAGGTGGTGGTACACCGCAGTTTGTCGATTTTTGTTAACATCGTGCGTTCGGTGCCCTTTATTATTTTGTTGGTGGTGATTATGCCGTTGACTCGATTATTGGTGGGTACGTCGATTGGTACGGCGGCCGCCATGGTGCCGCTGGCAATATCGGCTATTCCCTTTTTTGCACGAATTGTCGAGTCAGCGATAAAAGAAGTGCCGGATGGTTTAAAAGAAGCGGCCGTGTCGATGGGCGCCAGTCCGTTTCAGATCATCGCGCGTGTTTTATTACCAGAGGCCTTAGGCTCATTAGTGCGCGGTACGACCTTGACGGTGATTACCTTAATTGGTTACTCTGCGATGGCAGGTGTTCAAGGTGGCGGTGGTTTGGGTGATTTAGCCATTCGCTATGGTTACCAGCGCTTTGATGTGGGTGTATTAATAGGCACCGTGATTGTATTAATTGTGATGGTGCAATTAGTGCAATGGTGTGGGGATCGATTTGAAACCTCGCTGTTAAAGCGATAACGTAACTGAGGAATGACCATGATAAAAAAACTAGTACTGATCACAATCACAGCGATTACCCTGGCGGGATTGGTGGGGTGCTCATCAAAAAAAGAAAATAAAAATATAGTCACCGTGGGTACGGTCTCCGGTCCTGAAACCGAATTGATGGAAGTGGCCAAAAAAGTGGCGTTGAAGCGCTACGGTCTGGATATCCAAATCATTCCTTTTTCCGATTATAATGGCTTGAATCCAGCGGTTGTGAGCGGCAGCTTGGATGCGAATGCCTTTCAGCATAAACCGTTCCTGGATGCACAAAATAAAGCGCGTCATTTTACGCTGGTGCCCATCGGTAAAACCTTTATTTTCCCAATTGGTATTTACTCACATAAAATAAAATCTCTGGCACAGCTGAAAGACGGTGATAAAGTAGCGATTCCGAATGACCCAACAAATGAATCGCGTGCGTTGTTGTTGTTGCAGAAGGCGGGTTTAATCAAGATTAAAAAAGATGCCGGTGTGAATGCGACCCCTGACGATATTATCAGTAATCCAAAACACCTTAAATTTATAGAGCTTGATGCGGCACAATTGCCGCGTGTCTTGCCGGATGCGACGTTGGTGGCGATTAATACGACGTATGCGAAGCCAGCGGGATTATCACCCATCAAAGACGCATTGATTCATGAAGATGCCGATTCACCTTACGTGAACTTAATCGTGGTGGCGAAGGCTAATGCTAAGGATAAGAAATTGCTTGAGCTCGTGAAGGCCTATCAGTCCAAACCCGTTATCGAAAAAGCGAAGCAGTTGTTTGGTGATGCCGCCATTCCTGGATGGAAACAATCGCGCTAATAACCAAGGAGTTTTGCTCTGTCGCACGTTGACAATAACAAAATACTCATTGAGCGTTATTTTGAAGAAGTTTGGAATCAAGGCAAGCTTGATGTCTTAGATGAAATCATGAGCCCGGACTATATTACCACAGTCCGGGTATGCCGAATCCACCACCGGGACTTGACGGCTTAAAGCCTATTGTGGCAGCGACACGTGATGCGTTCCCAGATTTACACTACGTGATCGAAAGCATCGTTATTTCTGACGGCCACGTTGCCATTCATACGCGCATGCAAGGCACACACCGGGGTGATACCGTCAGCGTTACAGGCGTGGATTTCCCACTCGGGTTGAACGTGATATAAAGTGGCGGAAATTTATCAATAATGGTGTTGCTGAGCGAAAAGATGCTGGCGTACTTTTCGTTCAGCGTTGGCCATGAAATTGTTGTAACCTCGAGTGCTGCCGCACGTTTTTTTGATTGTGCAATCAGAGCATATTTTTGAGCGGCCAATTA
>NVSS01000176.1 GCA_002732805.1 Coxiella sp. (in: g-proteobacteria) | reverse complement strand
TGGGCATGATGCTATTCATGGTGGATATTCCACTAAAGGATGGGTTAATAATTTGTTAGGTCAAACATTTACAGCTTTTGGTGCTTATGCTCCGAATTGGAAATTTACACACAATCAGTGTCATCATACTTTCCCTAGTGTGCCTGGTGCAGATGGTGATTATACTCCAGCTCCAATATTAAGGTTTCATGAAGAGACAGCTTGGCGACCTATGCATCGTTTTCAGCATTTGTATGTTTGGTTTCTATATTCAATTTATTAAACTTTTGTGGTAGGGTTCCATTTATTTGGTGCTAATCTCCATTCGGTTAAAGATTCTACATCAGACTCAGAAACATAATCAGATTTTACAGCTACTTTTAGCATAGAATTATAATCACTTAACGTAATTAATTTACAATTGCTTTCTTCAAAGTTTTTTTTCGCTAATTCAATAATTACTTTGCTACTATAATATTCTAAATGTTCATGACAAATGGTATCATAGGAATTAAGACGCAGCATGGAGGGCATATAACTCTGCTCAAAGTGCCAGATCCCATCATCAGCTAAAATAGCCTCCACTTGCTTTGCAAACGATATGGGGGCCTCTAGGTCATAGAACATTGCAATTGACGTAACAATACGAGCCCGTTTTGTTTCACATGAAAAATAAGCCTCTTTAGAAAAAAAATCTGGCACAAGCTTGATGCCATTTGAATAGTAGCGCAAAAATTTATTCCCTGTTGGGTCAATGCCAACACGTTTAATCTTTTTGTGTGTATATGCCTTTAAGGTAGTCGCATCATTACTGCCAATATCTACAATGACATCATTGTCTTGAAGCGCAACCAATTGCTCTAAATAGGCCACTTTATTAGTTAGGTGATTAACCATAGACTGATTCAATCCCGAGCGATAGCCATAATTATCACCATACATTTCTGTCGGGTTATAGGAATGATTGAGCTGTAGTAATCCACTATCTTGACACCACACCAACTCTAAGGGCCCTTGTGTAACTGAAGCAGACACATTCGATGGGAAAACTCCGGTCAAGGCCTGATGGCCCAAATTCAAAACTGATACAAAGTTCGAGCTATCACTAATTCTACATTGATTTATTTTATGGTAGCTAGCCATGAAAGGGCTCCTTCATTTATAGTATCAACAAAAAATTTTAATCTACTTTATAATGTGACAAATTATACTTAACACCAATATAGAGCATAATAAAAAACCCCTTAACAACATCTCTAAAAATAATTTTTGAACGCCCTTTGTTTCTTTCTGAGTATGTTGAGGGCAATTCAAGGATTTTTAATCTATTTGATAAGCAGATAATCAGAATTTCAAGCAAATAAATAGGCGATGTAAATGTGGCCTTTCTCGCCAAAATTAATTTAGCAGTATTATGAGAATAAAAACGGTAGCTATTACTATAATCTCTTAATCGACGCGAAAATAAAATCCTTGCAAGGAAGCTATAACAATAGCTAATCATTCTCCGGTAATAACTTCGCCCAGTTACCGTTGATCCATACAAATATTTAGATCCAATAACAAAATCAAATTTCAATACAGAAACTGCTAAAACCCCATTCAATAATTCCTCTGCCGAATGAGCGCCATCAGAATCAACCTCCGTAAATACAGTATGTGATGTATTTTCGACAAGCCACTCTAATGCCATGCGAGCTCCAGCATTTCGCTGATTCCCTGGGCACGCTCTTACTTGATGAATCAAATGTATGTTTTGATTACGTTCACCCATTTTATTGACAATATCGATAGTACCGTCAGTACTGCCACCATCAACAACACATATTGTGTAGCGCATACCTGCTAAATTTTCGCAAATAGACTCCAATACTGTCACGATTGCCTCAGATTCATTTAAGGTAGGAACAACAACCGCAAGGTCAAGAGTGGTTTTTACGTCTATTTCATGTGCATTGGAGTGCTTATCCGACTCCGATGATGACGGACTTACCCCTTTGTCCACCTGCTTCACAGGCAAGACCCCGACTGCACTATTTTCTTCTTGATACAATGTCAACACTCCTTATTCTATGTGGTTATGCTATCTATTTGCTTAGCAGACTCACTCATCGTCTGCGGTAGTTCTACCCCATAAGACGTCAGATCATGCTCAAGCATGATTTTAACAAGCTTATGAAAAGAAGTCCTTGGCTGCCAACCAAGTTTTTCTCTGGCCTTTTCAGAGGACCCTAACAATAGGTCAACCTCAGTGGGCCTAAAATACTCCGGATCAATTTCAACATAATCTTTCCAGTTAAGGTTGACTAGATTAAACGAATATTCTAAAAATTGCAAAACAGACCAAGTTTCACCTGTCGCAATAACATAGTCATCAGGCGTATCTTGCTGCAACATTAGCCACATAGCCTTCACATAATCCAAGGCATAGCCCCAATCGCGCTTTGCATTAAGATTGCCTAAGTAAATTTTCTTTTCATGACCCGCCAATATTTTCGCAATCCCAGATGTAATCTTGCGCGTTACAAAAGTCTCCCCGCGACGCGGGCTTTCGTGATTAAATAGAATGCCTGTTGAAGCATGCAAGCCATAGCTCTCACGATAGTTAATTGTTTGATAATGTGCAAATACTTTAGCGCATGCATAAGGACTACGCGGATTAAAAGGAGTTGATTCCGTTTGCGGGGTGGCCTTTACGTCACCATACATTTCAGAGCTAGAAGCTTGATAGAAGCGGATATCTTTTGCATTGTCTGCATTTTTGATCGCCTCTAACATGTTTAAAGTGCCCAATGCAATGGTTTCGACCGTATATATTGGCGTATCAAATGACACGCGCACATGACTCTGTGCTGCTAGGTTATATACCTCAGTAGGTTTTATCTTATGCATTAGCTTATTGATTACCAATCCATCTGTAATATCACCATAATGCAAAATCAAGCGTTTTCCCTTTGAATGCTTTTCCTCAAGAACTCGCGAAAGACGCCCCGTATTAAACGAAGAAGATCGTCTAATCATGCCATGTACTTCGTAGCCCTTGCTCAACAGTAATTCAGCTAAATAAGAGCCATCTTGCCCAGTTATACCGGTAATGAATGCTTTTTGGACCATTTTTGTTCCCTTTCATAAGTAAGATAATGATGATATGTTTTTTCAATGCCGCTTGCCAGCTCTTCTTGAGCCCTCCAACCAAGCCGCCCTATTAAACTGACATCCATGATTTTTGAAAGCACACCGCCGGGTTTTGAATGATCCCAAATGATCTCACCTTCATAACCAACAATACGCTGAATAAGAAGCGCAAGCTCATAAATACTAATTTCCTTTCCACTACTTATATTTACTACTGGTGGTATGTCATCTTGGCAAAACACAGGAGTAACCGCTTCATCAGGAAGCGCTATAAGATGACAACAAGCCTCAGCAAGATCAGCCGAATATAAAAATTCTCGTTTTGCCTTACCGCTACCCCACAATGAAATACTTGGCTTATCATATTCTTTAGCCTCATGCATCTTACGAATCAATGCCGCTAACGCATGACCACTTTCTAAATCATAATTATCATTAGGCCCATAAAGATTCGCTGACAGAGCACATAAATATTGGGTATTGTACTGGCGATTATAGGCCCAGCAATGCTCAATACCTGCTATCTTTGCCGTTGAATGTGCACGATTGGTAGGCTCTAATCTTCCTGAGTTGAAAGAGGCCTCTTTAAGAGGACGCGGACTATCATTTGAATAGATGCATGAACTACCCAAGAATAGGAGGCGCTTCACACGGGAATGAAATGACGCCTCTATTACATTCCATTGAATTGCAAGATTTTCGCTGATAAATTCAACAGGGTGCAGAATGCTATCATTAAGCCCCCCCACACGTGCCGCAGCCAAAAATACATATTCAGGACGCTCATTTAAAAAAAAATCAAACACCCGCTCTTTGTTGGTAAGATCCAGTTGTTGGCGCGTTCTGGTAATAAGCGATGTATAACCCTGCCCCTCAAGGCATCGTAGTATTGCCGACCCCGCTAAACCACGGTGGCCACTTACAAAAATACGTGACTCTTTTTTCACTGAATAATATCCTCCAATTCATCTATACGCTCATAAATATCATCGAATCGCACAATGTCATCCTCACCCACATAGCTTCCCATTTGCGTTTCAATAATAACTAATGGATCACGACCCCTATTAGTAATGCAATGCTTCACCTGCTTTGGTATAAAAAAAGAATCTTCCGGATTTAAAATACACTGCTCCTCATTACAAATGATATGCGCCTGCCCCGATACAACCACCCAATGCTCAGAACGATGTTCATGCATTTGCAACGATAGCTTTGCTCCAGAACGTACCGTTAATTTTTTAACTTTGTAGGTGAGTGATGAAAAAAGAACCTCGTAGCTCCCCCAAGGGCGTCGCATAATTGTTTGATTATTTAATTGCTCTTTATGTTCTACACTCAATTTAGGTAAGATTTTTTTTAGCTTCTGCGATTGCCCTCTTTTTGAGACTAAAATGCTATCTTGAGTTGCAACCACGATACAATCCTGAAGACCTATTGTAACGAGTAATTTATTGTCGGAGTATAAAAAGCACCGCTGTGTGTCCTCAGAAAAAACGGGGCCTTTACATACATTGTCATCTACCTTTTTCTCCCCATGATCATAAAGAGATTCCCAGGAACCAATATCTATAAAACGAAGATGCAATGCTACTAACGCAAGCGTATCTGTTTTTTCAAGGAGCGCATAATCAATAGAAATATTTTCACAGCGCTCAAAAAAACAAGCTGAGAGATTTAAAAAAGTCTGCTGTCGCTTAGCATCAGTAAGAGCTGCCGCCGCCGCGTCAATCATGCCAGGCATATGTTTTTTCGTTTCAGATAATAAAAGAGACGTATCCAGTAAAAATGTGCCGCTATTCCAAAGCACATCATCTGACGCAACTAGCCCTTTCGCTATTTCATGGGAAGGCTTTTCAATAAACTGTTTAACCTGATATACATCATCCGCTATCACATCCCCCTTTTTAAGATAACCATAACCGGTGTGCGCATGCATTGGCTGAACACCAAACGTAATTAAATGTTGTTTAGCTAAGCCTGATACTCGTTTAATTGTCTCAAAATAATACTGGGGGTTGCTCACTACATGATCCACAGGAAGAATTAATAATTGCTTGGCCGCACCATACAGCTTTTCAATATGAAGACACGCAATTGTAATAGCGGGCATTGTATTGCGCCCCATCGGCTCCACTATAATATCCAGTGGGCTAATACCTAAGCCATCAAGCTGCTCTTCACAAAGATATTGATGATTTTTACTACATATAATAAGGGGATGCGTAAAAAAATCAGCGTCCTTCAATCGTAACAATGTGGCTTCAAAAAAGGTATGTTCGTCTAATATGCTGACAAACTGCTTTGGCGCACTGGTCTTAGACACGGGCCAAAGACGTGTGCCAATTCCACCACAAAGAATTACCGGTATAATTTTCATTCTATAAACAACCACAGCGTAAAAATACTCCCCGATTA
>NVSS01000175.1 GCA_002732805.1 Coxiella sp. (in: g-proteobacteria) | reverse complement strand
AATGACACGAGATCATAGGCAATGGGACCAATCACAGCATCTTGGAAATCGAGAATGCCTAAATCGCCCTCTTTGGTCAGCATAATGTTGCGTGAGTGGTAATCGCGATGAATAACCGTCTGGGGCTGCCGACTCATGGCCGCACAAATGAAATGGATTTCACGTTCAACGGTGGCGAGGTCTTTGGGCGATAACGATAGTTGACGGTATTGTTGTAGGTACCAAGTGAGGAACCAGCTACTTTCCTCGTAATAAGTGTAGATGACATTATTGTAGGGAACAAGCGGATAATGTTTGAGTTGTTGCTGTTGTTGAATGAGAATGAGCGGGTCAAAGCAGCGTTGATAAAATTGATTCGCATTGTCATCTGTTAGTGCCGTATTGAGTAAGTCATCGCCAAAATCAGTGAGCAATAGAAAGCCACGCTCAATATCTTGAGCGATAACATCGGGGGTATTGACGCCAATACCGCGAAAATCTTTGGCGATCCCAACAAAGGCGCGGCAACTTTCTTTCGTTGGTGGTGCGTCCATGACGATGAAGCTATTGTCCTGGGTTGTGATGCGCACATAGCGTCTAAAGCTCGCGTCGCCAGTGAGGGGGGTGATCTGTGTGATGTTCTCCAGGTGCGTTGTTACCCAGGTACTTAGATCGTTTAAACGCCGGTCTTCCATTTTTTAATCCTGTAGCCAAATGTAGTTGAAGCAGGTAACATGCGCGGATGCAGTTATTCAAAACACTTTCATCTCAACGGCTTTCGCTAGCGACGCTCATAATATGCGCATCTGTGCCTATTTTTGCCGCACCTACTAAAAATCTCAACAAGGCTAGCAAATCACTCCAGCAAACACAACTCATGCAGCACTATTTGGAGTCGAAAAATGTGGTTAAGGCGCTCGATTGGGTGCATGAGAGTGGTGATTGTAATTTATGTGACGGTTATTTTTTTCAGCCCAAGGAGATTGTCGCTCACCCCAACCCATTACCGATGAACCAATTGCCAACAAAGATTGATTCCAGTGGGCCGGCATCGTTTGAGCCGAACGGGGTGTCACGCTTAACCGATGGCGTGGTGGTCACGCAGCCAGGTCGACGCATTACCGCTGATACAGCGATTATTTACCGTGATGCTACGTTGGGTCAGATTACGGCGTTGACATTGATTGGCAATGTACACCTGCAGCAGTATAACCGTCTGGTCGTTGCGACCTATGCGCACATGGATTTAGTCAACCACACCATTATCTTAAAACATGCGCTGTATCATTTCGGCCCAACCTCTAAAAGGAAGGGGTCAACCACGCCGAGTGCCGCAGTATGACCAGCGCTGAGTTATGATTCGTGGGGGTATGCGAATTACATTCATAACCCAACACAACAAATTATTAATTTAAAACGCGCAACCTATTCCACCTGTAGCCCACTGAATCGGGTATGGATGATTTCAGGAAGATCCATGCATTTTGATCGTAATCGAGGCGTGGGTACAGCGAAGCATGTGATCTTGCGCATTAAGAAAGTACCTATTTTATACTTACCTTACCTACGATTCCCCATCGATAATAGACGCTTAACCGGTTTCTTAATGCCGAGTGTTTCTATTTCCAAGGAAAAGGGCCAGTCGATCGGACTGCCGTTTTATTGGAGCATGGCCCCGAATTATGACATGACTATTACGCCGGCATTTAACTTTAAGCGTGGCTTCGAAATTAAAGATTTATTTCGCTACCTTACAACGCGGGGCAGGGGTAAGTTATCACTCGCTTATCTACCTTATGACCGTGGGTTTAAATCCTACCGTGCTAAAACGATTGATAATTCAGAAGGCGATTCTGATCTGACAACGTTTGTAGATAAGCTGCGAAAGATGCATAACTACCGTGGCTTCGTCGGCTTTGATGCTAAAGAAAAATGGGATAACCAATGGTCAAGCGAGTTCCATCTTAATTATGTTACGGACCCTTATTTTTTTCGTGATGTGGGTAACCTTGCCACCTTCTTACAGCCCGATCAGCTATTAAATGAGCTCACGTTGAAGTATTCAGGGTCGCATTGGCAATTAAATTCAATGGTTCAAGCCTATCAAACCCTGCATCGTATCGATGCGTTTGATCAAGCGATTTATAATCAATACGAGCGGCTACCTCAATTTGACGCGGGCGCTAATTACCCCGACATTTGGAAAAACTTAAATTGGAATATGAGCTCTGAAGCGGTTAATTTTGAGTACAATAGCGCCTTTCCAACGCAGTTTAATACCTTACCTACGCCAGTAGGGCAGCGTTTCCATTTTCGACCGAGCCTGGATTATGATAACGTGTGGAGTGCTGGGTACATTGACCCGCAACTGTCGATCGATAGTACTAATTATTTCGCCAGCTTCCAACAGACAAGTCAAAGTGGCACGCGCAGCGAATTTAATCAATCGCGTGTGATGCCGATTGTGGACATTGATTCTGGGTTGTATTTTGATCGACGCTTTAAGTTCCATGATGAAGATTACATACAAACCTTAGAGCCGCGCTTATTTTATCTGTGGGTGCCGTATAAAAACCAAGCGGCCTACCCTGACTTTGATACTGAGTTACTGCCATTTTCCTATGCGTCTTTATTCGATGTAAATCGTTTTAGCGGCTTTGATCGTATTGAGAATGCCAATCAATTTAGCCTGGGCTTAAATAGTCGTGTTATTGATAGCGATACCGGCGCACAAAGGCTCGAAATGGGCCTGGGCATTATTTACTATATGGAGCGCCAAAAAATATCCTTGCCCGGCGTTACGCTGAATAATGATCGCGTATCGCCACTCGTAGGCAACCTCACGTACTCTATTACGAATCGATGGTCTGCAAACGCACAAGCGGCATGGGACTTTTCACGCGAACAATTTAATAATACGACGACCGGGCTTACCTACACGGCGGGCAATAATAAACTGTTTAATTTTGGTTATACTTACGTCAGCGCACCGGGCGCGAGCATTCTGGGTATTAGTAACAGCACGAGTCAAGTTTACGCGGGTGCGGTCTGGCCGTTATTTTATCATATCGCAGGTTTTGGGTATGTGCGTTATAATTTTAGCGGTAATTTTGCGCAGGGCTATATGGCAGGACTACAATATGACAGCTGCTGTTGGGCATTGCGCCTACTCTACGATCGTGAATTTACGGGTCGCGCACCCTACAGTACGGTTAATAACATCAAAAATGAATACAATGATGTCTATTCCGTACAGATAGAGTTGAAAGGATTGGCCAGTGTGGGTAATAATACACCGACAGCCTTGCTTCAGAACCACTTGCCGGGTTATAAAGACCCATTCAGCAGCATGAGCGGAACATAATTGAGGAGATAAGACGTATGAAAAAACTGATAATTAGCTTACTGGTAATGGTGAGTATGGGGGCGGTGAGCGCTAACCTTACGGCGGCGCCAGCAGCGAGTCTGCCCAAGCCAATACAATCCACGCAACAACTCAATCGCGTTATCGCAACGGTGAATAGCGAGCCGATTACACAGCATCAATTTGATGTGTTTTATCAGCGGTCGTTGGATCGTTTAAAGGCGAGTCACCAAAAAGTGCCTACGGACTTACAAGGGTTTCGTACCTATCTTTTAAACCAATATGTATTGCGTGTCATCCAGCTACAGCTCGCGAAAAACTTTGGGATTACAGTAACGGACAAACAAGTGAACCAGCAAATAAAATCCATACTGAAGCAACAAAAATTAACGTTGCCGCAACTTCAGCAAAAATTACAGTTGGAAGGTTATAGTTTTTCTGAATTTAAAAAAGAAGTGAAGACTGAAGTAACCGTGGGTGCATTGCAGCGTCGTGCTGTTGGCAGCGATATTCAGGTTACACAACAACAAATTGCGACTGAATTAGCAAAACTTAAAGCAGCCCCGCAGTTTGCTAAGCAGTACCATGTTGTTGATATTTTAACACCACTCAAAGAGAATCCTAGTAAAGCCGCATTGGCACGTGCATTGGCAACCTCAAAGGAAATGAAAGCACACCTCCTAAAAGGCGCCTCTTATAAATATATCTCTGATGACAATGATACAGACTTAGGGTGGCGCACGTTAGCCGCTATGCCCGATGTATTTGCGTCGGCGGTGGGCAAATTAAAAGTAGGGGGCGTCGCAGGTCCTATCCGTGCTGCGAATGGTTATCATGTCTTAAAATTGCTACGCACTAAAAACGCTAAGGCGGCGATGCCAACTAAAGACGCCGTGGCGCAGCGTCTTTACATGATGAAACTACAAAAAGGCTTGAGTAAGTGGCAGAAAACATTGCTTAAGCAAGCCAATGTTACTATTTTGCACCCAGTGTAGGCTTATATGAGTTCACATCATCGAGCGCGCAAGCGCTTTGGACAACATTTTTTGTCTGACGAAACCATCTTGATGGATATGCGTCAGGCAATTGCCCCTGAAAAACAAGATCACATGGTTGAGATTGGTCCGGGGATGGGCGTGTTGACGCGTTACCTGGTCGCTGAGGTCGCCACCTTTGAGGCGATTGAAATCGATCGTGACCTCATAAAATTACTTCAAGAAGAATTTGGTCATTACGATCATTTTGTGTTGCATACCATGGATGTGTTGCAGACCAATTGGTCTCAGCTTGCTAATGACCTCAAGCTACGTGTTGTGGGCAATTTGCCTTATAATATTTCAACGCCTTTAATTTTTAGCTTATTTGATGCCATTTCGGTGGTTCACGATATGCACTTTTTATTGCAAAAAGAAGTAGGTGAGCGCTTGGCAGCACCCGTGGGTGCGCATGGCTACGGTCGCCTGAGTGTGATGTCCCAATATTATTGTGATACGGAACTACTTTTTTATGTGGATCCGGATGCGTTTACGCCGCCACCTAAGGTGAATTCTGTATTTTTAAGGATGACACCTAAGCCAGCCGCTCAGCTAACGGTCAAAGACACGAAGCTATTCGAAAAGGTAGTCGCCACCGCATTTAACCAACGTCGAAAAACATTACGTAATAGTCTACGCCCAATGCTGGATGAAGCGGGTTTTGAAGTGCTTGGCATCGACCTCAAAAAGCGCGCACAAGACCTCACGGTCGATGAGTATGTGAGGATCGCTAACTATTTGACCCAACTAAGTTAGCGTTAGCAACCGGACCTTACCTTTGGGCCTATGTGCTAAAGGAGCTGCGGGACCCTGACATTGATATGTCACTGTCTGTGTCGCTTGTGTCACTGTCAAAGGTGTTTCTGGCGGTGTCTTTTGAAGGTGCGTTTCTGTTATTATCTGTGCTTGTGTTTTCTGGAGGAGAAAATAGCTGAGAATACAACGTGGGAAGTGTCGAGTTGTTGGTCACAGGTGTTTCTTCTTGCTCAGATATTTCCAGAGTCCGCCGATTCCGTTTTTTGCGGGCCGCTTTTGGATTCTTGCTACTTTTATCTTTTAAATCGTCATGCCTGGTGGGACGTAGTTGGTTGCCCCCTACATAATAATCCACCATTGGCGTGATCAGATTCTGATACTGATCACAAAAGCCAAGAAATAGCTTTATAT
>NVSS01000174.1 GCA_002732805.1 Coxiella sp. (in: g-proteobacteria) | reverse complement strand
ACTTTCAAGGAAGACATCCGTTGTTTTTTCCGTTACGCCAGAATCCAAGCCGCCCATCACACCGGCGATGGCCAGTGCTTTTTTATCATCAGCAATAATCAAGTCAGCGGTGCGCAACGTTACTTGCTGTTCATCAAGCAACGTGAGCTTTTCATTTTTGGTCGCACGGCGTACGGTAATACCACCGTCTAATCGCGCTATATCAAAACCATGCATCGGTTGACCTAACTCAAGCATGACGTAATTACACACATCCACAACCGGATGAATGACGCGAACACCCGACTGTTCAAGACGAACACGCATCCAACGTGGTGTTGTTGCCGTTGTGCTGATACCTTTTAACACCCGCCCCACATAACGCGGGCAAACCGTTGTGTCTTTAACGGCGACTGCCTGGCTGTCGTCACACGTCGCTGCCACCTCATCGCTATCCGGTGCTGTAACCGGAACGTTGTTTAATACGCCCACTTCACAGGCAATACCGCGAATACTGGCACAATCGCCTCGATTCGGCGTTAATTCAATATCAATAATTGGATCATCAAGATTTAAGTAGTCACGCACATCCACCCCGATCGGCGCGTCATCAGGCAACTCCATAATACCTTTTGGTAAGGCATCAGGATCATCAATACCCAATTCTTTCGACGAACAAATCATGCCATGCGATGGTTCACCACGCAGCTTTGATTTTTTAATCTTAAAATCACCCGGTAATACAGCGCCAACCGTCGCTAAGGCGACTTTCAAGCCAACACGTACATTCGATCCACCACACACAATCGGAAAGGGTTGCTTGGCACCCGTATCCACCTGACACACATTCAATTTATCCGCATTCGGATGTTTACCGCACTCAACAATTTGACCAACCACGATACCCGTAAAGTCATCCGCCAAGGTCGTCACAGAATCCACTTCAAGTCCCGCCATGGTCAACTGCTCGCTAAGCGCTGCGGTATCGATTGTCGGGTTTACCCATTGGCGTAACCACGCTTCACTAAATTTCATAACCCGCTCCTACACAAACTGCGCTAAAAAGCGCTCATCATTTTCAAAAAACAAACGTAGATCATCAACGCCGTATAACAACATGGCTAACCGATCTAAACCAACACCGAACGCAAAGCCATTATACTCATCTGGATCAATATCAACGCCTTGAAGTACATTCGGATGCACCATGCCACAGCCCAACACCTCTAGCCAACCACTGTAACTACAGACACGGCAGCCTTTACCGTTACAGAGGTTATGTTCGATATCAACTTCCGCAGAAGGCTCTGTAAACGGAAAGTAAGAAGGGCGAAAACGTAACCGGATTTCTTCACCAAAAAACGCCGCAACAAACTGATGTAACATGCCTTTAAGATCAGCGAAGGTACAGCCTTTTTCGACAACTAAACCTTCCAACTGATGAAACATCGGTGTATGCGTATGATCAGAATCACGTCGAAACACGCGCCCCATCGCAACCACACGCACCGGCGCGCCATCACGTTTCATGGTACGAATCTGTACCGGTGAGGTGTGCGTACGTAACACCAAACCCTCACCACAGAAAAAAGTATCTTGCGATTGACGTGCTGGGTGATGCTCAGGAATATTTAATGCTTGGAAGTTATGGTAGTCATCTTCAATTTCAGGGCCCTCTTCAATACTAAAACCCAATTGACTAAAAATCTCAGCAACACGTCGCTTAACCAAGGTCACAGGATGCAAACTGCCTTCACTGCGCTCACGACCGGGCAACGTAATATCAATCACCTCGCTTGCTAGCTTCTCATCTAATACTATCTGCGCAAATTGCGCCTGCTTCGCTTTTAGAATCTCAACCAAGCTATTTTTAGCTTCGTTGATGGCTTTTCCATAGGCCGGCCGCTCTTCTTTGGAAAGCTTACCCAGCCCCTTCATCAAATCGGTAAATTTACCCTGCTTACCCAAGTACTCCAAGCGCACTTGTTCCAGCGCTTTTAAATCTTCGGATTGTTTAACCGCTCCTTTGGAGGCCGTTAATAACACATCGATCTCGTTGGACATTTCAGTAACTCATTAATTAAAGGAACCATTTTATGCAATTTCCCTGCCGAAAGAAAGGGCTTAAATTGTCCGTAAACTACCCAACACTGCCAATATCTGATAAAATTGAAGCATTCATTAAGCAAAGGACCGCCTAAATGCCCGCAATTCGCAACATTCTTGGTATTGCAGGCGTTGATCCTAGCGAAAAACACAGCACCCAAATCACAGCCAATTGCTTACATGCCGTTATTTTGCTGATCCTCTATTGGCTATTCTTGCGCGAATACCTCATTAGTATACATTTTGTCACCGTCTCAACAGCAAACGATGTTGGCTGGGGCATATGGGCCTTCTTCGTGTTTGAAACCACGCTACTCACGACCCTCTGCAAACGGCACGCTTATTACTTTTCAACAAATTGGCTCAATATCGTCATCATCATCCTCTCCTTTCCGCCTATTTGGGAGCAGCATGGTAACTACGCTGCCCTGTTAAGAATATTGCGGGTGGTTGTTATTTTGTATAAAGCACTGCCCTTAGGCAAAAAAACAGGGCACCTGCTCTCGACAAAAAGCTTAAGTATTATTCTTGGTATTTTTATTCTCATCACCATAATGGCCGGTGTTGTTATTTATTACATAGACTCTGGTATTACGAGCCCTTGGCAAGGCATTTGGTGGGCGTTTCAAACAATCACGACGGTGGGTTACGGTGATGTCATACCACAAAGTGTCTATGGGCGACTCTTTGCGATCGTATTCATGCTATTCGGCGTTGGCTTGCTCGCTACGCTATCAGCCAGTTTTGCCTATTTTCTACTGAAAAAACGAAATCAAGCGATCACCACAAGCCATGAAACCGAAATACTTAAACAATTGCGCACACTACAAACGACTGTCATGGAATTAAAAAAAGATATCAATACGCCACCCAATAAAAATTAAGAGGCAATCATGAAACGATTGTATTTAATCATCGCCCTATTCATCACCGTCAGCACACTGGCCGCTCCAAAAACACAGCTAAAAACAGCTGTCTTTGCGGGCGGTTGTTTTTGGTGTATGCAATCGGACTTTGATAAACTCAAGGGCGTTACTAAAACGGTAGCCGGCTATACAGGCGGCAAAGCATCAACCGCCACATACCCTATCGTGTCATCGGGAACAACACAGCATGTGGAAGCAGTCGAAATAACCTATAATCCCAAACATGTTAGTTATCGACACTTGGCTAATTATTTCTGGCATCATATTGATCCTACGGATGGTGGTGGTCAATTTTGTGATCGCGGCCGCCAATACCGACCCGTTATTTATTACAACAATGATCATCAAAAACGTATCGACACAGCTATCAAAGCACATACATCTAAACAACTTAATATTACTGATCGCGTTGAAATTACTAAACGTAAGCCCTTTTACCCTGCCGAACAGTACCACCAAGACTATTATAAAAAAAATTCGCTGCGCTATCGCTATTACCGTTATCGCTGTGGTCGCGATGCACGTATTCGCAACGTGTGGGGTCGCTGATACATCATAACCACTCAACTATATTAGGATGAATGAATGAGTAAACATAAAAACATTGCACTGGGCATTTTCATTTGTGCAGTCGCTTCGAGCTTTTATATTTATGACTATATACTACGTGTCATGCCTGAAGCAATGACACACAGTTTAATGACTACTTTTCATGTGCACGCTGCCAAACTCGGCATCCTTGCATCACTCTTTTTTTGGGGTTATGCACCCATGCAAATCCCCGTCGGCATACTCTTTGATCGCTTCAGTGCGCGGGTGCTATTAAGCCTCTCACTGTTCCTTGCTAGCTTAGCGGCCTTAGGCTTTGCGTATGCAGACCACTATGCAATGGCAGGCTTTTTCCGCTTTGTGATGGGCCTCACCACTTCATTTGCCTTTATTGGTGCACTTATTGTTGGTGCACGCTGGTTCAAAGGCCATCACTTTGCGCTGTATACGGGGCTCGTGCAATTTTTAGGGTGCATGGGCGCTATCATCGGCATCGCTCCTGTCGCTGTTCTAACGTTACATTACCAATGGCGCACGGCAAGCGTATGGATTGCATTACTTGGCTTTGTGCTCACCCTACTGATGTGGCTTGTGGTACGTGAACCACCCAAACAAAAACAGGCAATAAGCACAGCTAGACGTCAGCAACAACGTGCCTACTATAGAGAAGCCTTTGCCAACCCTCAAACCTGGTGGATTGCACTCTATGGCTTCGCCATTTGGGCACCCATTACTATTTTTGCTGTACTTTGGGGCGTGCCTTTTTTACGTGATACCTACCATTTTTCAGTCGTTACTGCTTCCGCTAAGATTTCTGTGATTTGGCTGACCATTGCATTTGCGGGACCGCTCGTCGGTTGGCTTTCAAAACATTTTGCGCACCGCACTATTCCAATGATCAGCTGTTCGGCGATAGGCTGTATTTGCTCACTACTCTTAATTTATTTCACTCATCTCTCATCTGCTGAGATTATCCTCCTGTTAATTGGATTTGGTATCGGTGCTGCAGGACTAGTCTTACCTTTCGGTCTCATTGTCGATATCCAACACCCACGCGCATCTGGCGTTATTATCGGCTTTACCAATATGGCGGTGATCCTTGGTGGTTTGGTGTTACAGCCGCTTGTTGGCTTTATTCTCGAACACTTAGGGCAACACGTGCCCCATAAAAAAATGCTACTCTATTCGCATCATGCCTATCAAATGGCGCTACTCATGATCCCTATTTGCTTTCTCTTAGCACTATTCACGTCCTTTTTAATAAAAGAAACGCACGCCACCATGAAACACCGGTATTAAAAAAACAGCTTGTTGGCGGCTTCGTCACTCGCATCAGATTATACTAATGGCACATAGACCTCGGTGGTTCCGTTTTGACGGAACCCAAGATAGGCTTTGGAAACAGGTTATTTTCAGTCACTACTGCTTACAAAACTATACGTGACCGTCGTCACTAAGGCGCTTCAATTCTATTTGTTAGAACGATCGGGTATTGGGCAACTGAACGGCGTCCCGCTCCTGCCTTTTAGTAATTCGTTCTGATCAATCACAACGATCGGCATCCATGTTGACGTGCTCTTATAATAATAGTCTGCTACCGACTTAATCGTATTATAATAACTCGCCCCTCCGTAATAGTAAAATGCGGTCAGTGGTATGTCCACATCATTGACCCCAGCCCACTGTCGTAATACAACCTCATTCCAATTCATATCACCCTTCCAACTCATTGCCTTGCTCTCCATAATACTGGGCAATAATGATGACGCCATTTTTGGACTGATTGAACAACTATTAATATCGTGTATCTGCGTACTAATATAAGTGTCCGCGGTCATATTTAAAGGACAAATTCCAACAGACGTAATTGGGTTCGGGCAAGTTAACGGCTGGGGGGGCCCACTAGGATCTGGGTCAGGGCCGCAACCACAGTTAGTTCTACCCTCACTCACTGCATTCATTGGATAGAAGCACAACGGCGCAGCAATCGTG
>NVSS01000173.1 GCA_002732805.1 Coxiella sp. (in: g-proteobacteria) | reverse complement strand
TTATATCTAATCTAAATGGTAAGCTGCTTGCCAATAGTTTTATAGTATTGTTTGCATTGCATACAGCGATGCATGACTGTTTTATTTTTGACCTGTCCATGTGAATTTTAAATCTTTTTTTATTTATAATGTTAGCGCATTATGTTGTAGTTATTTATAAGAAATTAACGATATTCTAGAAGATTTTTGGGTGAGTTCTCTTCTGATTAATGCAGCGGATACAAAAACAGGCTTATCAAGCTGATTTATAATCTAATTACATTCAATATTAATGCTTAAATTAGTGCTAAATAGCTAATAATTCCAGTATATCGACAACTGCTGTGTTTACGAATTGCTCTTTATTTAAGGTCAGTTCTATAATTCTATCTGCAGTTGCTTGATCATAATGATTTAATACGGATTTTTTAAATTTCTCGAGTAACATAGGCATGCCTTCAGCGCGGCGACGACGATGGCCGATGGGATACTCAACGATGATTTCATCCGTTGTGCTGCCATCTTTAAAGAAAATTTGCATTGCATTGGCGATAGAGCGTTTATTGGGGTCGAGGTAATCTTTGCTAAATTGGGCTGTTTCAGTCACCTCCATCTTGTCGCGTAACACATCAATGCGTGGGTCTGCTGCGACATCATCTTCATAATGCTCGGCGCTTAAGTCACCAAATAATAATCCAATTGCCGTCATGTATTGCAAACAGTGATCGCGATCAGCGGGGTTATGTAAGGGGCCTGACTTTGTAATGATGCGTAATGCGGCTTCATGTGAGCGAATGGTAATGCGTTCAATGTCATCAATGCGCGCACTTATTTGTGGGTGTAATGTAACAGCAGCTTCAACGGCAGTTTGTGCGTGAAACTCAGCGGGGAATGATATTTTGAATAAAATATTCTCCATCACATAGCTGCCATAGTCACGTTGGAACTTAAGTGGTTCGCCTTTATGGCTGACGTCGTAAAATCCCCAGCCCTTGGCGGTAAGTGCGGAGGGGTAACCCATTTCACCGGCGCGTACCATTAACGATAAGCGCACACCACGACTGGTGGCATCACCAGCGGCCCATGATTTACGTGAGCCGGTATTTGGTGCGTGACGATAGGTGCGTAAGCTTTGACCGTCCACCCAGGCCAATGAGATGGCATCACAAATTTGTTCCTGCGATAAACCCAGCATGTGCGCAACAACCGCCGTGGTTGCCAGCTTTACAAGAATCACATGATCCAAGCCTTTACGGTTGAAACTGTTTTCGAGTGCGATGACGCCTTGAATCTCGTGGGCTTTAATCATCGCGGTGAAAATATCATGCATCGTAAATTCAGCGTCGTCATTACGGCACAAGTAATCAGCCACTGCTAAAATGCCGCCCAAATTATCGGAAGGGTGGCCCCATTCAGCGGCAAGCCATGTATCATTGAAATCAAGCCAGCGAATCATGCAGCCAATATTAAATGCTGCTTGCACAGGGTCCAGCTCAAAATTGGTGCCCGGCACGCGCGCGCCTTGCGCTAAGGTTGCACCAGGAACCACAGGGCCCATTAGCTTGGTACACGCGGGAAATTTTAATGCCAGCAAGCCACAGGCAATCGTATCTAAAAAGTCGTAGTAGGCCGTTTCATACGCGTCTGCGCTTTTAATTTCATACGAGGTGACGTAAGTACAAATGTCGACAATGACTTGGTCATATTCTGGGCGCGCGTTGTTATCCATGGCAAACTCGTACGTTGTTAATTTCAAGTGACGGAGTCTACCACAAATTTGGGGACGGGCACGAAATTCCCTTTCTTAGTGGGGGTCCTTGTGTTTTTTGCGCTCAAAGAGCACCATCAGCACCACTGAGAGTAGGGTGAATGCAACCTCAATCCAATACATCATATTAATCGTGACATAGTTGCTGCCAAATTTAACACAGAGGAAAATTAAGATCATGATCATGCCTGAAATGCTATTAAAGCAGGATTGGACGCGACCTTGGTAGTTAATGTCCGTGATGTGTTGTGCACGCGTCACTATAATTGGCCACATCGCAAAGCACACACCAATAATAAAATACAATACCTCAGCAACGAATAGGGACTGGTTGTGACTAAAGTAGACATATGAAATCCCGAGTGCAATGCTGCAAACGATCATCGTACGCATTAAACCAAATATATCTGCAAACCATACTAAGAATAAACCGCCCACCACCGCACCTACTGATAGGGCAGCTTCGATGTAACCAAACTGTGTAACGTCTGCATGCAATACATTTTTAGCGTAGGGCGCAAGCAATACAGGGGCTGTCAAATATTCCAGAAAAAATAGCAATTGCACCGTGTAGATGATCATGACGGGTTTATGGTTCATGACATACTTTAAGCCAGCAATGAAATCACCCAGGACATCAAATTTGCGCTTGTCCGCATGGGTAATGTCGAGGTGTTTGGTACGTATGAACAATAACGCGGCGCCACCTAAAATGAATAAAATACCATTAATCATGAGCGTGCCGGGGCCTGAGACCCAGGCAATCAGAAAGCCGGCAAGCCCCATACCCACAATGTTGCCAATTTCGAAGACCATATCGATTGTGGCATTGGCATAGAGTAATTCATGTTTCGGGATCAACTCCCGGGTAAGGCGAAACATAGCAGGCATGTAAATGCTGAAGAACGTTCCTAAAATCAAGCCCAACAAATATATGGCATCTAATGAATTGTGTTTATTCAGGTAGATAGAAAATGCTATTAAAGCAATAGCTCTAATCCAGTTAGAGGCGGCAATGAGGAGGTGGCGTCTTGGGAAGCGATCAACCAGTACACCCATAAACGGGCCGAGAATTACGCCTGGCGCCCAGAAGCACAGCATGGCGATAGCCACAGAGCCGACGGAGTTGTGGTCTTTCAATACCATCCAGGTAATTGAAATATAACTCAAACCCGAGCCAAGCGACGACATAATGCAGCTTAGTAAATAGAAGCGAAAAGCCGGATAACGGAATAATTGAAGACGTTTTTGTAAGTGAGACATTGTAGTAAGCCTGTAAAAATGAAAAAAAGCTCAAGCCTGCAAGAAATTATATTCCTGCGAAGGTTCCCGTTGGGGTAGGGCGATTGATCATTTTCATTTTCGTGTCTCACGAAGATTTACAAGTTTCGTATCATATCAGTCATTGGCGTTCAGGTCTATAACCATCTTTTGCGTGAGTTGGTTCAGGTAATTTTCTTGGTGCGGCAAAAACTCTAAGATGGCCGAAACCATAACCCGTACGCTCTTTGTTTAAGCTAGCATAGACCTTGCAACAGTCTTTAATATCTTGTTCCAAAAATTCAACAGGTAACTTTGATGCTTGAAATAAGTCTCTATAGCGAGTCAGTACGTCAACCAAAGAAAGTGCGTTGCTAGGCCAGCATGCCCTCATAATAGTAATGTACGCTTTTAGCATATCAGGTGTTGCCTTTTTAGGGGTCTTTATCAGATTCTTTTTGAGTTCTGCTCTCAGTAATTTGATGACATTGATTGTTGCGTGGTAAGCGGCTGCGTACCCTGGAAGATAGACGAATAATACGGGGCTTTTCGCCTGGTGATTTGAAGGCTCAATAAGCTTTTCGATAAGCGTTTCATCATGTAGATGAGTAATTTTTTCAGCCTGACCGGCTGAGTAATAAACATCAACTAGCTTGGTGACAGTACTTTGCATTAAGCTGTTTAATGCTTTGGCGCCCGAATAGCCTCTAGACTCATCCGCTAAATGACAATGGTGACAGGCGATAAGTTCCGTTAGAAATTCAACTAACTCATCGGCAGTAGCTATTTTTATATAGTCTTTAAGCAACTTGTGGGAAAGCAACTCCAAGCTATGTTTTATACTCATGCCAAAGCGGACCGAATCGGCATAAACATATACCAATGCATTGGCAAGAGTAACAGGTTCTTTTTGAGATAGTTTATAGGTGTCAGGATTGAGCTCCTGTTCTAGTAGCCAGTCTCGCAGCCAATCTCCCAGCCAATCGTCACCTGAACCTGAAAAAGCAAATTTCTTGCCAACTATAACATATTGTACAATTACTGATTGTACGGTAAGTTTTGTTTGAGATGCTTTATCAGTGTCAGGATTGTACCCAAGGCGTCGCAACATATCTAATTTATGATCTTCGATAACTGAAAAAGTAGATTTCGTTCTATTTGCAGCGTATTTTATGATTTCTTCTTGTGCTTCATCTCTCCAATTTTCTTGTGCGCGCATAATACATCACCTCTTATTTTAAATAAGACTCCCCCCAAATCTATCTTTATTTTGTCATTAAAAATACATCACCACTTAATTCAAGATGTGAGCCAAGAAAAATAGCATCCATTTAGTCCTAAGCTAAGTTGGTAATACAGTACGTTTCAGTAAGCGCTGTTAGACAGCAGATACAAGCACCTAAAATGCTTGCTAGCCAATAGTGGCTGATTGCGAAGTAAGTACGCATAATAAGGTATATAGTGCTCTATTTCAAGACATTTAAATAAAAACATGAACCAAGCTGGCAATAGCAAAACCAAGAATAATAATACCGCCAATGCGGTTTAGCCACGTCATCACACGCGCAGAGAGCTTATGTTTGGTGTGATGCAATACAAGATTCAGTGATATAGACCAGCTACAGACACCGACAATGACACCGCAGCCCATGACGACGGAATTTAATGCGGCGCTATGTGCATATTGTGCAATTTGACTACTGACGGATATCCAAAAGAGGATTGTGTAGGGGTTAATTATTACCAAGGCATAGCCTTCGAGGTAATGGCGCCAGGTTGGCTTTTGTTTGAGAGGGGCGCCACTTGAGGTGGCGGTTGTCATGGTCAGTGCCTGATAGCCAAACCATGCCAAAATAAAGGCGCCAATGAGGCTGAACACTTTAAGAAGTACCGAATGAGTGAGAATGGTCAGTGCGCCTGCTGATAAAAGCACCAGGTAGGTGATATCACCTGAGCCAGCACCGAGGCCAATTGCCATTCCTGCGGCCATGCCAAAATGCAGGTTACGGCGAATGATCTCGAGGTTTAAGGGACCAATAGGGATGGCAGCTCCCCAGCCGAGTAGTAATCCGATAATGAAGATATGTATCATGCCGAGATTATAGGTAGACTATCATGGCATAGCAATGCTAAAGTTTATGTACAGGAGTACCTTATGAATAAATCAATACTATTGATCAGCGCTGTTTGTATTGGCATGGCCGCCACTGCTGTAACAGCTGTTCCTTATTGGCGCCCAGCAAAAGGCACTGTCGCCTTAACGTTTGACGATGGCCCCAATGCTAAGGACACGCCACAAATTCTGGATGTTTTAAAGCGCGAGCATGTGCAAGCCACCTTTTTTGTGTTGGGCAGTTTTGCTAAAAAGCACCCAAAGCTACTGAGGCGTATGCAACGAGAAGGGCATGCCGTGTCCAGTCATTCTATGTGGCATCCCAATTTAAAAAAACTATCCGAGCGCAAGCTGAAGTACCAGGTAGTTGCGTCGCGTGATATTATTTCAAGGATACTTGGAAAAAAGATTCGCTGCTTACGCCCACCGTTTGGCGAAA
>NVSS01000172.1 GCA_002732805.1 Coxiella sp. (in: g-proteobacteria) | reverse complement strand
TATCAGATAATTTTCCATTTTTGCGTAATTGATAATTTGTTTTATCATCACTTTTTGGGACAAAAATAAAGTCAACTGGATTTAAACTGTGATTAGTTAAAACAATGCCATTTTTATCGATCATTTCATCTACATTACCATGATCTGCCGTAATAATCACAATCGTGTTTTTCAATAGATCATGTGCCGTCAATTGTGTGAGCACATCACCCACTAAGCCATCGTCATAATGCACCGCATTTTTATAACGATTCACGTAAGGCAATGGATTGGTTGTTGCTCCCATCATAAGGCGATTACACGTTGCTATAGCCGGTTGAAACGGATGCGCATAACGCTGGGATGAGCCACACCAATCATGCACTTCATCATAAAACAAAAAACCAAAAAAAGGTTGTTGTGTATTACGTGTATTGAGAAAATTAATAAATTCTTGGGTAATCGTCGCATCACGCTCGCTGGAATCAGAGCCTGTCGTATCGTGCCATGCTTGCGGCACCTGCCTAAACGCCGTATCCACAAAGTCCGGGAAATGTAACGAGGCACTCGCCAACACCTCCGTCTGATAATGATCATGCAACAATTGCTGAATTAATAGCGGACTTCGTTTATGATCAAGAATCGATTGCCAGTAGTTCGGCGTCAACCCATACAACAATGAAAAGATACCCGGACGTGTGAAATTACCACCACTGTAATGATTGGTGAAACGTAATGACTGCTCCGCAAAGCGTGCAATGCTTGGCGTATCTGTTGAATTAAACATATTCGCACGCCATGTATCAATCACAATCATCACAATATTAAGTGGCTTAGTCGGTGATTTAAAGGATAAGGTGTGCAGCGGATAGTGTAATTTCTGCGGTGAATGCGCTAGGAAAACATGCTCCGATTCACGCGATACCTGCTCAAAAAATGGAATGACTTGCGCCAACTGCGGCACAACGCGGTCTGTGCGAACAGGCTCAAAATACAGCGCGTATGAAAAACCGAATGCCATCAGGATGAGTAACGAACTGGCCGTGTAGCGAAAAGCACCGCGGCGCATCCCATTGCGCTTATATAACCAGAGCGCTAACGACACTTCAATAGCAGCGACCGCCAAGAAACCGACAACCAGGACAGTCCATTCAAGCCCGCCTAACACCACCACTTGACTAAAGGCGCCAGAAAATAACACATCCCAAAAGGTAGTGGTGAGATGGTAGCCGATAAATTGGTAGGCAACAAAATCCAACCCCACTAAAAACAATAAAAGGGTCATTAATCCAATTGCGCAGGGTAAGACAATAGTGCGGTAAGGCAGCGCCACAACCAGCAGCCACAATAGCAGCGATAACAACACACCCAGTGCGCCGATCTGCCCGATTAACCCCAAGGAAACAAAACTGACCATTAATAAGAGTTTTGATTGGGAGGTGACCAAATCCATGGCGGCTGTCGGCACCAGCATCAAAAAGCACAATGCCATCACGACGAGCATCAAAAAATTGATCGTGCTAAAGGCAAATAACCAACGGGTTAAGCGCTGACGCTGCATCATTACAAAGACACGACACGATCGAGTATGAATTTGCTCGCAGACGCCATGGCGATATCTTCTGCATCCGCCTCACTACGGTTTTTATATTCCACCGTACCGGCATCAAGGCCACGTTCGCCAATGACGATGCGGTGGGGTATGCCAATTAAATCCATGGTCGCAAACATCACACCTGGACGTTCTTTACGGTCATCCATCAACACCTCAACACCCGCGGCTTGCAGGTCCTCATATAGTTTTTCCGCATACTCGCGCACACGATAAGACTTATGCATTTGAATTGGCGTAATCGCCACTTGAAACGGCGCCATCGGCTGCGGCCAAACAATACCCCGGTCATCATGATTTTGTTCAATCGCTGCGGCCACAATACGTGAAACACCAATACCATAGCACCCCATCAACGGATGCACCGATTTGCCCGTGTCCGCCAATACATTGAGTTTCATTTGTTTACTGTATTTATCACCAAGCTGGAAAATATGTCCAACTTCGATGCCGTGAATAAATTTTAACGTGCCCTTACCATCCGGACTTAAATCACCTTCCACCACATTGCGCAAATCGGCAACCTCATCCAATGTGACATCGCGCCCCCAATTAACACCTTTATAATGATGATCTTCTTCATTGGCACCACATGCAAAATCAATTAATGCCGCCGCATCATGATCAACAATAAAAGGAATCGCTAAATTTACCGGACCTAACGAACCAGGGCCGGCACCAATAGCCTCTCGAATTTCAGCGTCGGACGCCATTTCAAACGGCACAGAAACGTGTTTAATTTTTTCAGCTTTAATTTCATTAAGTTCGTGATCCCCCCTTAAAATCAAAGCCACAAGTGGCACGTCAGCCCCTTTGACAATTAATGTTTTCACACCTTGATGTGCTTTGATACCATGCTTTTCCTCAAGTGCTGCAATCGTTTTCACGTCAGGTGTTGGGAATTTTTCAAGTGTCTCGCTGCCGCTTGCTGATTTTCTCTCAGCCACCAATGCACTTGCACGTTCAATATTTGCCGCATAATCACTGCCATCGGAATACGCAATCACATCTTCACCCGCTTGCGCTAACACCTGAAACTCATGGGACACATCACCACCAATCGTACCCGAATCTGCGATGACCGCGCGAAAGTCCAAACCCAAACGTGTAAATATAGTTTGGTACGCTGTAAACATCTTGTCATACACTGCTTCCATCGACGCTTTATCGATATGAAATGAATACGCGTCTTTCATCATAAATTCACGACCGCGCATCACACCAAAGCGTGGGCGTATTTCATCACGGAATTTTGTTTGTATTTGATAAACACTTAATGGCAATTGTTTATAGCTTTTTAAATCGCCGCGCATAATATCGGTAATCACTTCTTCGTGTGTTGGCCCTAAACAAAATTCGCGGCCGTGCCGATCACCAAAACGCAATAATTCTTTACCGTATTGATCCCAACGCAAACTTTCATGCCACAACTCAGCAGGCTGCACCATCGGCATGGAGATTTCCAACGCACCCGCCGCATTCATCTCTTCACGCACTACCTGCTCCACCTTTTGCAAGACACGCAACCCCAGCGGCAGCCAGCTGTACAAGCCACTCGCCAGCTTACGGATCAGACCGGCGCGAATCATATAGCGGTGGCTCACCAATTCAGCATCAGCAGGCATCTCTTTAACAGTGGGTAGAAAATATTGGCTTAATAACATGAAAAACGTCCAAAAGCCTAGATGCTAAGTCCTCGCGGACGCTTTTGCAACCCATTCATGCTATAATCTGTCCTCAATTGATAAGGAGATCAAACGTGGATGCCCCAGCAGCAACTGCCCCCAATTTCATTTATGACGCTATTCGCTATATGCATATATGGAGTCCTTGCCTGGCGCTCATCATTGCCCTGCTACGCTCGCGCCTATTTGGCCGTATCAGTTTAACCAAATTTGCCGAAGAACTCCTCTCCCAGATGATTCTGTGGGTGATTGGACTCGAATCTTTGGTCGTCTTCATTCTCCATACCTGGTTTCCAGATGCCACGACTGCCACCGCAGGATGGGCAGCAACGCCGCTGATCTATCAGCTCGGCATAGTCAACCTCAGCTTTGGAATCCTTGGTTTTGTCTCGCTGCTCTCCAGTATCGGCTTTAAAACTGCCACCACACTCGGCTACTCCATTTGGCTCTTTGGTATTGGGATTGGCCATTGGATCTTCATCATGAAAGGGATCACAGACCCCGCCAATATTGACTTCGTTTCGTACACGGACCTTGTTGTGCCTTTAATATTCATGGTGCTTCTCATGATCGTCTATCAAAATCAGAAATCAAAAGCTTAGTCCTGGCCGCCTATATTAGGCTAAAATATGGTGAAATTTCTTTGAGAAAAATTATTTTTAAATTAGTCCATACAGAACAGAGCATTAGATGCTGAAGACAAATGAACTGATTAATTGGTGATCATATGTGAGATTGACCTGCCTCATGACAGGGAGTACGATAGATTTTACATATCAACCGACATTAATGATTACTCATTAAAGATATGTAACCCCTACATAAGGCTGTCAAGCGCGATAGAAAAAAGCCCCATCTTGGTGGGGCTTTTCTTTGGGCGGACCCTAGCTATTCGCACTACTCGATTGGATTCCCCAGATTATAAACATGACTATGCTTGTTATAGTCTTTTTTCGGATCGCGTTCGCATTCAGGCGGAAACTTATCACGCTTGTCTTTGTAATACTCACTGCGCTTGTCACCCTGAGAGCGTTTGTTATAAGTCACGTAAAGCGCCCTCCTTGACTTAGCACTGTCATTCTTCGCCGAGAAATGCGGCACATTAGAATCAAACAAAATAATGTCTCCTGGCTCACAGGCCACCGGCGTCCACGCCAACGACTCGGCAACTTCTTGCGCCAGACTACCGTCACTTGCCTGCTTTAAGAGACCGCGCTGATGCTGCCCATCACGTGCCACTTGCAGACACCCATTATCAACGGTGGCCCGGTCAACGGCAATCATCAGCGTGATGTGATAATCCTGACCAAACATACGAAACGCAGGCCCGTCTTGATGCGGCAGAAATCCCGCACCGCCAGGCAGTTTAAAATTAATTTTTTCTTTGAATAATACCGCTGGTTCGCCAAATAAATCCTCCAGTAACGCCATTAACGCAGGATCATTCAATACCTGATGCCACCCCTCGTGATAATCCATAAAATTTTCAATGCGGCATAATTGACGATGTGCAACGTCATCTGTTTCAAAGTATTTCATCCATTTGCCTGGTGTTTCCGGCCATTGCGCTAGTTCTTCAGTCCACACATCTAATGCATCACACACATCCGCTTCAAAGAAATCCCGCAGCACCACATAACCATGACCTGCCCATGATTGGCGCTGTGTCGTATTGAGTTTATAAGTCGCTGCTAATTGCATAGTACACCCCTTATTAAAATAACCCATTCAATAAGTATATAGCGCTCATGTTACAACAATATGAATACCCAAAAAAAAGCCCCATCCGAAGATGAGGCTTTACTATCAAAATGATTGACCGAACAGCTTACATCATGCCGCCCATGCCTCCCATTCCGCCCATGCCACCCATGTCTCCACCGGCAGGCATTGCTTCATCTTTCTTAGGTGAGTCTGTGATCATGCACTCAGTCGTGATCATCAAACCAGCAACAGACGCTGCATTTTGCAATGCGGTACGTGTTACCTTAGTTGGATCTAAGATACCCATTGCGATCATGTCACCGTATTCACCCGTCGCTGCATTGTAACCAAAGTTACTATCTTTCGATGCAGCTACCTTAGCTAGAATCACCGCGGCTTCTTCACCTGCGTTAGCAACGATTTGCATCAAAGGTGCCTTCACTGCACGACGCATGATTTCAACACCAACGCGTTGTTCGTCATTCTCGACTTCAACTTTCGCCAGGTTACGTGTTGCATAAAGAAGGGCTACGCCACCACCGGCAACAACGCCTTCTTCAACAGCCGCACGGGTTGCATG
>NVSS01000171.1 GCA_002732805.1 Coxiella sp. (in: g-proteobacteria) | reverse complement strand
CGCATTGCGCAGCAAAATGTGGGTGTAGCGGAGGCAGGGTTTATGCCAAGTTTAAACGCGTATGCCAGCTATAATGTGGTGCATAACAAAGGCGTGTTGATGAATGACGGGCGTGTGTTAGGTGAGGCAACCGGAGGGCGTCGTATTCGCGGCTATGCGGTCGGTTTATCTGCATCACTCCCTCTGTTTTCAGGGGGTGCAACAATGATGGGTAGTCGTGCGGCAGAGCATATGTTAGAACGTGCACAATATTCTTTAGATGAAGCGCATGCTGATATTACGCTAGCGACACGCAACGATTATTTAATGCTGCGCACGGACAATGAAAAAATAAAAGCACAGTTGCGCGCCGTTAAAGCGAATAAACTAGCCTTGCATTTAGCAACACTTGAAATGAATGCCCATACGAAAACGCAGTTTGATGTGATGACCATTAAGTCGAAATTGATGTTGTCTCATGTGCATTATTTAACGGCGGTGTTTGATTATATGCAACGCTATGTTGATTTAAAAGCAGATACAGGCACGTTGAATCAATACGTCATATACGAGCTCAACCAATATTTATCTAAGCAACATCTGGTCCTATCCAAGCACGACCGTTTTCCAATTTGATACGCGTTATAGCGTACCTTATTTCTTTAGAAATTCATCCTATTGACTTAAAAAATAACAGCGCCGGCTCCCGTTAGCAAATCATACAGTTATTTGGAGCTGGAGCTAAATCCGGATCTAAATCTGGATTTAAAGCTGGTTCTGGAAAGAAACAAGTGTAGGCATTTCTATTTAGAGTACTTTTTTTAAAACAAGCAATCTTCGACATGTCTTCAGCTTTCAAGGGTAAGCTACTACCTATAAGTGTGTTTTCTATATAGTTAGCTACCCATATAAGCGCATACTTCCCCTGAATTCTGTTTAGCCCATGACCATCATTTAGCTTTAAATGACTTTTTATAGATTTTTTAGGTTTCTTGTTCGATTCATCTCCATCGCCTAATAGGACACCATCAGGTAGCCATAATTCACACTTGTCGCCGCCCATGTGATTTACAGTAATTTTGTTAAATTCTTTAGTTATATCATTCCATTCTTTAAAACCCTCAAGACCAATAAGGTACTGTATTGGATTTAGCCCTGTGTGTGCAGACCCTTCAAGAATATTATCTTTTATAGACCACGTTAAATAATCAAGCATCGACGTCGCTGTAGGCATGCCACCTGAAATGTTTAACTCTTCAAGCGGGTCCAGTCCATATTTAACTAAATATTGATAGCTGCCTTCATTGTTACCTAATTTTTTATCTATATATTTTTTGATGTCCGAGCCCATGATTACTTTAGGTGGAGCCGTAAAAAGCTGAGGCTGATCGTTTGTTTGTGTTTTTGTAGGGGCTGATAGGGCGCCGAGAGATTTATCGAGGCTAGAAAATTCGCCCTCCGCAGTGATATCAAAAGCAAGTGGGAGGTTACCAAATTCATTATTTATCCACTCTGCCGCTGTCTTTGCTTTCGGTCCCGATAGGATGATGCATATTCTTTCGTTGCTTAAATTCATTTTAAAATCATCTCTGCCAAGTATCTGCTTCATGCTTTGTTTTAGCGACGTGAGGTTGCTGTCCTTATCCGTTATTAAGTGCATTAGAACACCGCCTGTTGGTGCTTGTTTTTGACGGGGTAAACAAATCTCTAAATTAAAAGTATTAGCGTCCCCGTGTCTCTCATCGGCCACATCTTGTTTAAACTTATTGATTAGCGCTTTGTCATCTGCGTCAGTAGTGGTTATAACGGCCACTTGAGGTTTAGGGTGTTTGTTTACAGGCGATAGCTGTAAAGGTGAAACAACATGATCACAAATAACCTGCCTTAATCTTTTTTTAAATTCATCATCAATATCTGTATCAGAAATTATAGTTGGAATATTGGCCTCATAGCCTCTTCGAGGGTAGCTCTTGCGAACGTTGATGACGTCCTCTACATTTCTTCCGATAATAGCTATACAGTCGTTTGCCGAAGAGTGCAACACGTCGTTATTTATATGGTGTATCATTAAGGAGTATCCGTATTGATCTGGGTCAGCCTGTAGCGACACGGGTATTTCTGTAAGAGTCTTAGAAAGTGGATTAGCATAATTCACACCGATCCCAGTACCGATTAATGATTCACGCACTAGGTTCTCTAGTTTTACTTCGTTATAGTGTTCACTTTCAGGAATAATGTGAATTACTAATATCTTCTGTATCATTTTCGCCACCCCACCCATTTATAAATTATACAAGTACAGTATCACATTACTATTAACGAAATGTTAACGCTTTATTATCTGGTGCTGGAAGCTGTTCACGTGCCGCCTCTAACTAGCTGATAGTGCCGGCAGAGTTATCATGTGAATTTTTTCTTGTGACATTTAAAAGCTGTATATTCTGATGACAATGGCATTGTCAATCGCGTTACGCTGCCCTTGTAGTTCGATAGCGTTCACTGCAAACGTATTCAGCGTCGCTTAAATCAGCCTGTTTATATAGAAGGTAAGCCCATCAGCGTCTGCATATGCCCTGATATCGAATCAGTAATGCTTTCCATTGCTTGGGCAGAGGCTGCCGTGTGCTCGCTTTTGTGGAAGAGACTATGTTGATTACGTGAAATAGGTGCATCGGCAGCCTTTATTTCCGGTTCAGGTACGTGGTTACTATGATGGGCGCGATAGAGGCCAATGCCTATTGCCACCCCGGCTATAGCGACCGGTATGAGGCCAAAACTAGCGGCTCCCAGTGCTACTACGTGGGCAAAGGCTAATAATGAAAGAAGCGAAATTCCGGCCATTGCTAATCGGCTACAACCCAGTATATCTCTTCTTTTCTTATACTTGAGAAATGCGGTTTTTTCCGATGCCATTAGATTGTCGAGGCCATTGATTTTTGCTTTGGCTTCTATGGCGGGTATTGATTGTTTATCTCGTATTTTACTATAGCCATTGAACATAGTGTCTCGTTTTTTCTCGAGATTTTCGATGCGTTCTTGTGAAGCGACTGTTTTTTTGTGTGCAAAATAATAATCAATACCAACACCGAGTGCAAAAACCAGTGGCGCTGCAATTGTAGATAGGCTGACACCAATAGCACCTGTAATTATATGCACTGTTGGCAATGTCAACAAATGGGCTGTATTGCTAGCAAATAACATGACGGCTGATACAAAGCTCATCGTTGCTTCTTTGTGTTGTGCTTTGCGCCATTGATCGTTTGCGGCCAATAAATCGTCGGATGATTCGTAATAATTCCAAAATAAATTGAATCCGCTCGCTACCAGGTTGCAAATGCCGGAATCACCAAAGACAAAGTGAGATACGAGGTGTGTCACAACAGCGGTCGTATTACAAAACGTAAATATATGATCGAGTCCTTTGTTACTTAAATCAGCAATATATTCGCTGTTGCTCTCATTAGTTCGATCAGGTGTATGGCCAGATTTTTCGAAATAGTCTTTAAAGCTTTGCGTCTTTTGTTGTGAGCGTAGAAAGCGTTCATAGGTTTCGATATTATAGTGCTTCATACCCCGAAGATCCACTGCAAGGTTGTTTAGTACATAGTTCCAGTAGGCTCTTTGTGCGATATCTTTAGGTGTGTCTTTCGTATCGATAGCTGGCGTTGTTAGTGGCGGAGCTGTCTCTTGTTTAATAGCTTTTGGCGCATCTGTCGCTGTTATTGTTAGTGGTGCCGCTGCCGCTTGTTTAATGGGCTCTGAGGTGTCTGTTGGCGACGGTTGTACTTGCTTCGCAGATTCTATGATGAGTCGTACGGCTGATTGCTGTGATTGAGCCATAACAGATTCTATGATTTTTGATGTTACGGCTTGTGATTGAGCCGCAATATCAGAAATTGCTTGGTCGAGTGCCGTCGATGCACGTAATTCTGCAATCTTCGAAATAATCGCAGTTTCTGGTGCCGTCTCGGTATTTGATTCAACTGTATGATTAGCTGCTTTTGGCCGAATTTGGCCTATATCGCTTAGCACACTACACCCCCCAAAAAATCAAAAATCAGCTAATTCCATGTATTAGCAGTAAATTTTCTTTGATCCTTTAAGAGAATATGTTCTTTTATGTGCCGATTTTAATTTTGTACTTAACTTATTAGGGGCGAGTATAGCAACGCAATATTAAGAAAGTCTTAAATTTGTACATCCATTTCAAATTGTTATCTTGCGCTGAATGCGGATTTCAGCTTCTTTTCAATCAGTTGTTTTTTAAGGCGTGTATAGGCAGGTATGCCATTTTTGTAGGGTGGGTAGGCTTCGCCCTCGAGCAATGGTTGCATGTAGTCGCGGCATTTTTGGGTGATGCCAAAGCCATCTTTGGTAATGAAGTCACGTGGCATTGTGTGTTCAACGTTGGCTACTTTTTCGAGTGGTGCGGTGCCTACTTGCCATTGGTAGTCTGCTGTATTAAGCCGCTCGATGGTGAGCATGATGTTATTTTCGCCCGCCAACGCAAATTCAATCGCTTTTTCACCGAGCTTATAGGCCTGATCAAGATCAGTTTGTGAGGCGATGTGGCGTGCGGCACGTTGTAAATAATCAGAAACAGCCCAATGGTATTTGTAACCGTGTTCCTCTTTAATCATTTCACAGATGACAGGCGCTATGCCGCCGAGCTGTTTATGACCAAAGGCATCACTGGCGCCCGAGTCTTGAAGAAAGTTGCCGTCTTTATCACGTGTGCCTTCAGAGACGGCGATGACGCAGTAGCCATGTTGCGTGACGGCTTGTTTTACTTTTTTAAGGAAGGCCACTTTATCAAAGGCAATTTCAGGGAATAAAATAATATGTGGCGCATCACCGTCGAATTCTTGGGCGAGGCCCGCACTTGCAGCAATCCAGCCGGCATGTCTACCCATCACTTCCATGACAAATATTTTAGTGGAGGTGCCACACATGCTGGCAACATCCAGTGAGGCTTCTTTGATAGAGGTAGCAATGTATTTTGCGACGGAGCCAAAGCCAGGGCAGTTATCTGTAAATGCTAAGTCGTTATCGATTGTTTTGGGTAACCCAATGCACGTCAGTGGGTAGTCTAATGTTTTACTAATTTGCGACACTTTGTAAGCGGTATCTTGTGAGTCGCCACCACCGTTGTAGAAAAAATACCCTATATTATGTGCCTTAAAGACGTCAATTAAGCGACGGTACTGTGTCTCGTCTTCTTTGATGGATTTTAGTTTATAGCGGCATGAGCCAAAGGCACTGGCAGGGGTGTATTTTAAGCCGTCAATGGCGTCTGCAGATTCGAGACTGGTGTCAATTAAATCTTCATTTAGCGCGCCGAGAATACCATTTAGCCCGGCATAGACAGTACCGATACCAGCATTTTTTTGAGCGGCTTGGATGACACCACAGGCTGTTGCATTAATGACACTGGTGGGGCCGCCAGATTGAGCATAGAATACATTTTTTACAGCCATTACTGTTCCTTCCTTATTTAAAATGGCCTCTAGTATAGTGTATTGATGTTGAATATAAAAGCTGATACGGTGCTAATCAGCACGCTTTCGGTGCCAGGTACGTACCAGGTACCATTTGGATGTTAACATCCAAATGGTACCTGGTACGTACCT
>NVSS01000170.1 GCA_002732805.1 Coxiella sp. (in: g-proteobacteria) | reverse complement strand
ACTACTGGCGCTGGATACTATTTCCTTGCATGGGTGCTATCGTGATGCTGACGATACTGGTCTCAATGAACCCCCTATCCTTACTTGTCGGCGCCTCATGGCTGGCTATCGGTAGCGTGTACGCCCTGTTATTGCCACGTGATACGTTATGTAAATTACGATTCAGCTAATCGCTAACACCGAAAGCCTTTAGGTGGTACGGCCATCATCTATCTTGCTAATTACTATCTCTTTTTTCTGATTTTATGCAAATTCGGGATTGGATCCGGAATCTGTATGGCCGCTATTACCTCAAACAGATTCCGTGGCCGAGTCTTCTTCACTCTGACGTGATACCTGTGTGGATTTGGCCAAATACAGCCAAGTTTCAACAATAGTGTCTGGGTTTAAGGAAATACTACCAATACCCTCTTCCACTAACCACGCGGCAAAGTCAGGGTAATCTGATGGGCCTTGACCACAAATGCCGATGTATTTACCCGCTTTGCGGCACGCTTGTATGGCCATGTGCAACATCATTTTCACCGCATCATTGCGCTCATCAAACGCTGCGGATACGATGCCCGAATCACGATCAAGACCTAGCGTTAACTGTGTCATGTCATTCGAACCAATCGAAAATCCATCAAAGTATTGTAAAAATTGGTCGGCTAACAGCGCGTTCGATGGGATTTCACACATCATAATCAGTCTTAACTCATTTTCGCCGCGGCGCAAATCATTTTCGTCTAATACAGTGATCACGGCCTGCGCTTCTTTGACGGTTCGCACAAAAGGAATCATTACCTCAATGTTCGTAAAGCCCATTTCATTGCGTGCACGCTTTACAGCCTCGCATTCCAGTTCAAAACAATCTTTAAAACGATCGGACGCATAACGCGATGCACCGCGGAACCCAAGCATTGGATTTTCTTCCTCGGGCTCAAATAAATGGCCGCCGATTAAATTCGCGTATTCATTGGATTTAAAATCGGATAGACGCACAATCACCGGCTCAGGATAAACTGAGGCTGCAAGCGTCGCCATCCCTTCTGTCAATTTGCTCACGTAAAATTCCCGTGGACTCGCATACGCAGCGGTTTCGGTTTTGATTTGTTGCTGCAAGTCATCAGGTAACGCATCGGGCTCCAATAATCCCTTCGGGTGAAAGCCAATATTAGTATTGATAATAAATTCTAAACGCGCCAAGCCAATGCCTTGACTGGGCAAGGAAGCGCAGTCAAACGCACGCTCAGGATTAGCGATATTCATCATGATTTTGATGGGGATGTCGGGCATCTGGCCGATATCAATGCGGTCGACCTCAAAAGGAATCGCTCCGGAATACACGTTTCCCGTATCGCCTTCAGCACATGATACCGTCACCGTGCTGCCATTTTCGATGACATGCGTGGCTTCACCACAGCCCACTACGGCTGGCACGCCCATTTCACGTGCAATAATGGCAGCGTGGCAGGTACGGCCGCCACGATTAGTCACAATCGCCGATGCAATCTTCATCACTGGCTCCCAGTCGGGATCGGTCATGTCCGTTACTAAGACATCGCCGGCTTGCACCGTGTGAATATCATCAAGCGATGCCACCACACGCGCCCTACCTGAACCTATCCTTTGGCCCACGCTGCGCCCTGTAATTAGCGGTGCCTGGTGTTTTGTTGCAAGCGCATAACGTTCTAATATTTGCCCTTCTTTTTGACTGTTAATGGTTTCCGGACGCGCTTGTAAAATATAAATTTTGCCGTCATCGCCATCTAGGCCCCACTCGATATCCATCGCGCGTTCGTAGTGTTGTTCAATCATCAAGGCATAGTTAGCCAATTGCAAAATTTGTGGGTCCGTCAATGAAAAGACGGCTTGCGCGGCTTCTGACACCGGCTCTTTTTTAACGGTTTCACCCGGCGTTGTGCCATCGGCAAACACCATTTTTTCTTTTTTACTGCCAAGCACCTTGCGCACAATAGGCTCAAACCCAGCTTTTAACGTGGGCTTATGCACATAGAATTCATCAGGATTCACTTCGCCTTGCACGACCATTTCGCCCAAGCCATACGCAGAGGTAATAAAAACGACATCTTCAAAACCGGATTCGGTATCGATCGTAAACATGACACCACTCGAGGCTTTATCGGAGCGTACCATGCGTTGGATGCCTACGGATAATAAAACATCCGCATGCTTAAAGCCCTGATGCACCCGATAGGCAATTGCACGGTTGGTAAATAAAGACGCGAACACCTGACAAATCGCTTCAAGCACATTATCGATGCCGCAAATGTTAAGGAAGGTTTCTTGTTGTCCCGCAAACGACGCATCGGGTAAATCTTCAGCCGTTGCTGATGAGCGTACCGCAACACAGGGCTCAAAGCCCAGCTCTTTCTCCATTGCCTGATAGCGCTCTGTTATTGCGTTAACAAAATCAGGCATCAACGGCGTTTGCATCATCCACGTTCGTATTTGAGCGCCTGTTTTTTCAAGCGCCGACAAATCACTCACATCAAGCACATCGAGCGCGAGATTAATCCGTTCACCGAGCCCATCTTGCTCTAAAAATTGCTGGTAAGCCTCGGCCGTTGTTGCAAACCCCCCGGGCACCGCTACACCAACAGAGGACAGATGGGTAATCATTTCACCTAACGATGCATTTTTCCCCCCCACCCTCGCAATATCCTGCATTCCAACTTGATCAAGCGACACTACGTACGACATGGATAGCTCCCGAGTATTGGTGGTCGATAGTAAAGACTCTATGCTATAGTGCCTAGAAATTATATTCAAGGAGTGACCCATGAAGAAACGCCATGTTTTTTGCATTTCCGATGGAACCGGCATTACCGTACAAACACTTTGCCATAGCTTACTCAGTCAATTCGAGGATATTGAATTCATCCAAACATTGCTGCCTTACACCGACACTAAAGAAAAAGCGCAAGATGTCGTTGAGAAACTCAGATTAGCACAAGAAAAAGATAAAGCACCGCCGATTGTGTTTACCACAATCGTCAAACCGGAACTGGCGACGATCATTAAAAGCGGCCCCGGCCTTATGCTCGACTTTATTCAAAGCTTTATTGGTCCACTCGAAAAAACATTGGGTGAAAAATCATCGCACACCATTGGTCGTAGCCACGGCATGGCTGATTATGAAAGCTATAAGCGACGTATCGATGCATTGAATTTTAGCCTTAATACCGATGATGGCGCCTGCTTACACCAATACGCAAACGCCGATTTAATCTTAATTGGTGTGTCACGCTGCGGCAAAACACCTACTAGCCTATACCTCGCATTACAATTTGGTATATTCGTCGCTAATTACCCGCTGACCGACGATGACTTATCACACTTCACCTTACCAAAGCCACTGATCATGCATAAAGACAAGCTTTTTTGCCTCACTATTGAACCTGAACGCCTCGCCGCTATTCGCAATGAACGTAAACCTGACAGCCAATACGCATCACTTAAACAATGCACCAACGAAATCAAAACCGTCGAAAAACTCGTGAAGCGTGATCGCATACCTTTTTTAAATTCAACGCATTTATCCGTGGAAGAGCTAGCAACTAAAATTATTGCTTCCAAACCCTTAAAATAAAGCGTCACATCCCAATCTTGTTCTGCTGCCTTATCTATGATATAACCAAACTCAAATTTTAATATATGTGATAAATTAATGAGACCCTCTGCTAAACAACCAGATCATGTTGCCATCGCCGCCAGTTACATCGAGAACAATGGACTCCAACCACTTCGTAAGCACTGTCTATTTAAAGCCAAAGTGCCCGAAATGACCGAAGAAAAACGTTTGGCTTTTCTTGATGGTGTATTTTCAGCACTTTTTACCACTAAAAAAACCATTTAATACGGAGGAGGCTGAAAAGCTCCTTGAAAAATCAAGACTAGACGAGAAGGATCTAGACGCTGCTCTTCGTAGCGCACTCGAGAGCCACAATCCACACACGAAGCCTAACAAGAAAATCACCACATTCGTCACTCAGAATCTACCTTTACAGCGTCCACCGCCTAGAAAGCGCAAGGCGGTTGCGGCGACAACCTCCACAGTAACAAGCTTTGGTCAATCTAAACAAGCCAAAAAGCGTCCTAAAAAAGCAATAAAAACGCCAACGCCAGTAATGCTAGGGCACGAGGCACATCCTGTGCAATGGGTCGCGACACACTACCATGGATGGCTTACCCAGCAGCTGCCTATTGATGATGTACCGCATACACGGGCGGATGCAGATAAACTGTTACAAGGCCACCATTATTTTGAAGCACTCCGGCTTTACTGTGCCATTTACACGCATGCTGTTGACACCGATCACGGGCTTTATCGAGCAGCAGTGAACATCGCTGCGACACTTTTAATCATTCGTAACCCCAATATATCACGGGACGAACAAAAATTCTTAGGGTATACAGAGCGCCTAGAATACCCATCGGAAATTTGGAAGGAAATTGTTGGGCTCATCGAGTCTATAAGCACCGCTCAATTGTTCGAAGCCGCACCTGACTCCGCAGACGGTGAAACAACACGATACTATATGGATTCACTGTTTCAAATTCAATTATGCCTCCTGGATTGTAAGCCCGTGCAAGAGCTCATTTCACGTGACACTCAGAGAAGCTTGAAAAAAAGGTAATACTGGCCATTGCCTGGTATGACAAACACAGTCCTCAAGATTCGGGCTTACATGAAACCTATGCCCGTACTGTGGAGAAACTAAGACAACAATCCGCCAGCAAAGTAACCTCAGCCGCTCTATGGAAGAAACCGACAGGCACACCATTACCGTCAACAGTGCCGGCGCAGTCTAATAGCATAATGTTACGCTAGGTCTACGCTAGGTGTCAGTTCCGGCGATTCGCACAATCACCCAAGAAAAACAATCCATTAAACATCGCAAATCGCCGTGTCGTGCGCGGCGATTTATCTAAGGATTTAAGCGGGCACCCATTCTATCGTCTTTTTAATAAATGTTTCAGGATCTTCAAAATTCCGGCAATGTGATTGTTAGGCGCCTTTAGCAACGTGTCATAGGGGTATGTTTCAAGTAGAAAAGGAATTTATTTTATCATGTACATGCAGCGATTATGAAGGTGATAGCAACGTTACTGCCGCGCCCCAAACAATGCGGTACCCATACGCACCATTGTGCTGCCCGCCTCGATGGCGGCCTGATAATCAGCGCTCATACCCATTGATAATGTATCTAACGCGAGCCCTTGCGCATTTAAATCATCAAATAGTTTTTTTACCTCAGCAAAGACAGCAAGCTGATCTTGATGCTGTTTACGCGGCTCGGGAATGACCATTAACCCACGCAAATGAATGTGCGATAATGACTGTATTTGCTGTGCTAACGCATAAGCAGCGTCAGGCGCAACACCACTTTTTTGTTGTTCGCCATCCACATTAACGCAGATACAGATATTAAGTGTTTTATTAGCATCTGCCGCATGGCGGTTTAAATGCGCCGCAATACTAAAGCGATCGACACTTTGTACCCAGTCAAAATTCAACGCGATGAGTTTTGTTTTATTCGATTGAATGGCGCCAATAAAATGCCATTCAATATCGCGTGACATTAACGGATCGTTAATTTTTGAAAGCGCTTCTTGTGCGCAGTTTT
>NVSS01000169.1 GCA_002732805.1 Coxiella sp. (in: g-proteobacteria) | reverse complement strand
CATACTGTTTCTAGACTCAAGCATTAGCCCAAAAAATAGGACTGCTGTTGCGAGTGTGATGAAACCGGGGGCCTATCTGTCTCTAGATACTAGCACGACAGTAGATGATATGGCCGCTGTTGCGAAAGTGCTGAACCCAGGCGCAAAATTGCTTCTAGACCCAAGCATCACCGAGGCAACAATGACCATTGTTGCGGGGAAAATGAACCCGGGCGGGTTTCTATCTCTAAATGCTAATACGTCAGTAGGTGATATGGTCGCTGTTGCGGGGGCGATGAGAATGGGCGCTATACTGTCTCTAGCTGCTAATACTAAAGAAGATGATATGACCGCCGTTGCGGCGGCGATGAGGCTGGGTGCCATACTGTCTCTAGATGCTAACACGGCAGAAAAAAAGATGAAGGCTGTCGCGAAGGCGATAAAGCCAGGTGGCCTGCTGCTTCCAGACCCCACCATCACCCAAGGAAATATGACCATTATTGCGAAGGAGATGATGCCAGGCACTATATTGGTTCTCGACGCTAGTACCCTCCAGGGAAAGATGACCGCTGTTGCGGGGGCAATGAAACCAGGCGCCTATCTATGTCTAGATGCTGATACAAAAAAAGAAACGATGGAGGCTGTTGCGAAGGAGGTGAGCCCTGGTGCAAAGCTGTTGCTATACCCAGGCACTGCCCAAGATCAGATGATCGCTGTTGCAAAGGCGATGAAGGTCGGCGCTATGCTGCTTCTAAACCTAGGCACCCCCAAAGATAATATGGTCGCTGTTGCGGCGGCGCTAAACCCGGGCGCAATACTGTTTCTAGGCTCAAGCATTAGCCAAAAAAATAGGGCTGCTGTTGCGAAGGAGATGAACCCGGGCGCCATACTGTTTCTAGACTCAAGCATTAGCCTAAAAAATAGGACTGCTCTTGCGAGGGTGATGAAACCGGGGGCCTATCTGTCTCTAGATACTAGCACGACAGTAGATGATATGGCCGCTGTTGCGAAAGTGCTGAACCCAGGCGCAAAACTGCTTCTAGACCCAAGCCTCCACCAGGCAACAATGACCTTTGTTGCGAGGAAAATGAATCCAGGCGGGTTTCTGTCTCTATGTGCTGCTACGATGATAGGTGATATGAACGCTGTTGCGAAGGAGATGAACCCGGGCGCTATACTGTCTCTAGCTGCTAATACTAGAGAAGATGATATGACCGCCGTTGCGGAGGAGATGAGACTGGGTGCCATACTGTCTCTAGATGCTGACACGGCAGAAGACAAGATGAAGGCTGTCGCTAAGGCGATAAAGCCGGGTGGCATGCTGCTTCCAGACCCCACCATCACCCAAGAAAATATGACCATTATTGCGGAGGAGATGAGGCTAGATACTATATTGCTTCTCGACGCTAGCACCACCCCGGGAAGGATGACCGCTGTTGCGGGGGCAATGAAACCAGGTACTTATCTATGTCTAGATGCTCATACAAAAAAAGAAACGATGGAGGCTGTTGCGAAGGAGATGAGCCCTGGTGCAAAGCTGCTTCTAGACCCAAGCACCACCAAAGAAAAGATGGTTGCTGCTACCAAGGAGATGAAGCCAGGCGCAATACTGGCTCTAGACCCAAACACCCCCAAAGGAAATATGTCTGCTGTTGCGGAGGAGATGAAGCCAGGCGCAATACTGGCTCTAGACCCAGACACCCCCAAAGGAAACATGTCTGCTGTTGCGGAGGAGATGAATCCAGGTGCAATGCTGCTTTTACGCGCTAGTACTGCCCTGGGGAAGATGACCGCTGTTGCGAGGAAGATGCACTCAGGCGCAATACTAATTCTAGACCCAAAAACCACCGAAAAAAATATGGGCGCCGTTGCGGCGGAGATGAAGCTAGGCGCAATATTGTTTCTAGGTCCGGGCATCGACCAAGACAAGATGACCGCTGTTGCAAAGGCGATGAAATTTGGCACACGACTGCTTCTAGACCCAAACACCCCCAAAGATAATATGACGGCTGTTGCGAAGGAGATAAGGTGGTCAGGCGCAACACTGCTTCTAGACCCAAGCACTGCCCAAGATCAGATGATCGCTGTTGCAAAGGCGATGAAGGTAGGCGCTACGCTGCTTTTAGACCCAGACACCCCCAAAGAAAATATGGAGGCTGTTGCGAAGGCAATAAATCCAGGCGTAATATTACGTCTAGACCCAAATACAAAGCTAGAAAATATGGAGGCTGTTGCGAGGGAAATCCCCCGAAATGCAAAGCTGCTTCTAGACTCAAACACCACCGAAGAAAAGATGGTTGCTGCTACCGAGGCGATGAAGCCAGGTGCCATGCTGGTTCTAGAGCCAAGTACTACCCAAGAGCAGATGGCTGCTGTTGCGAAGGCGGTGCCCCGGGACGTCAAGCTGCGTCTACACTCTAGTGCCACCCGGAAAATGATGGTCGCTGTTGCGCAGGAGATACCCTCAGGTGCACAGCTGCATCTACACCCTAGCACCCACCCGGGAGGGATGGCCGCTGTTGCGGCGGCGCTAAACCCAGGCGCCAAGCTGCTTCTACCTCTAAGGACCCCCCCAGAATATATAGCCGATGTTGCGAGTGAGATGAGCACAGATGCAATGCTGCTGCTAGACCAAGACGCCGACCCAACAATGATCGCCACTGCTGCGCAGAACCTGGCGCAAGATGCATGGCTACTTCTACACTATCGCACTCGGCGTAACACGTTGATTGAGGGTGCGGTGATGGCGCTGAACCTAGGTGCAAAGCTATTCCTAGACCATCGCACTAAGCAAGAGACGATTATAGCTATTGGGGAGAAGCTGAACCCAGGCATAAAGATATATCTAAGCGATCGCATGGAGCTAGATACGTACCTGGCCGTTAAGTGTTCAGGTACGTACCGGGCCGTTGAGTGTTCAGGTGTAGAGCTGACTATTGTCGGTCATCGCACGCTGAGGGAAAAAATGGAGGCGCCTAATATTACTCAAGAAATAAGGAAGAGGCGCAGCATTCACGACCTGATGGCTATGAAGGGCCCTCAGAAGCGACAGAAGGAAGCCGCCGAAAAAGACGGCGCCAGTGCCAAGAGATTACGTGTGGCCACCTATGATACGGGTGTCCCATCATCCTCCGCATTCTTCAAGAAACGTGCTATAGAAGAGCCAGGTGACGACGGTACTAGCGAATCAAATAGCAGGAAAAGAAACTGTAAAGGTTAAGTAAAAAAGGCCTCTTCCTTGGCAGCTAATAAGTAAGCTACCGATAGGAGGCCTTTCAATTATAGCGACGGAGTGCTCGGCGCACTACTGATTTGCTCAAATACATCAGGGCGGGCGGCTCTCATTGCATTCAATACGACCTCTAACCCAGCGCTTGGGGCGCGAGCTAGTAGCTGAGTGATTGCATCGAATAGCTGGTCATTTGTGCCCACGTCTTTTGTGCAATGTACTAATGTTTCTTTACGAGTTCCCATTATTGAGCTCCTCTTCGGCTAATAGCGCTGCGAACAAAACGGGGTTCTGCAGTACTTTGAGGCCAAATTTTCGTATCAAGAAGTCATATTGCTTAAATGACAATTCATTGTCATGATTATGCGTTCCTTCTTGTATTTGGTTGATGTTGTCGATATCCGATCGGATTATCGCAGCCACGAGCTCAGGATCATAACTAAAACCTTGTGTCACTTCCTTGCGACTCTGCTGCGCAACCTGACCCCATAAATTAGTAATCTTAGGCAGTGATTGCCTAGATTCTGGGTTTTTAATTGCTTCAGCCATTTATTCATCCTACTTATGTTATTAAACAAAAAACAATTCTGTTGCGAACTGTTACAACATTATCTTATGGTTTTATTCTTAAGTAAAGATTAACAGCATATTAAAAGTACAAAATAAGAATAATGTGCAGATTTAATACAATTTAACGGATAAACACTTGTGGATAACTTATTGAATTTAATTTGTGATAAATTCCCGTCAAGCAAGGAGTAATTTGTTGTACCTGGGGTAACCCTTTCAAATAGATAATTATGTCAAGCAACTTTTTCCTATTTTTTATACAAAAAACGATTGCAGCTGACCAAAAATTAACCGTATAATGAGCTTACACCCTAACAAATCAGTCTTGGCATTCTGATTGTAATCCTTTGAAAATCATTGTTATTTACAAAAACATTGAATTTTTATAGGAAAAGCTTGGCATTGTTTACTACGCTTAACATTAGGGATGACAGGGATGATTGACCGTAGCGATAACGGACCACAGGAAGAGGAGATGAGCCATGTTTAGCAAATCACTAGAGATTTCATTAAATGATGCATTTATGCAGGCACGTGACAAACGTCACGAGTTTATAACTGTAGAGCATCTGCTATTGTCATTGCTCGATAACCCAGAAGCAGGTATGGCATTGGTAGCTTGCGGGGCTAATTTAGACCGCCTACGCGCCGGATTAGGTATCTTTATTGATGAGACCACGCCTCACATTCCAATGAATGTAGAGCGTGATATCCAGCCTACGCTTAGTTTTCAGCGCGTGTTGCAACGTGCTATATATCAGGTCCAAAGCTCAGGTTCTGCCGAAGTGACCGGACTTAGTGTCTTAACTGCTATTTTTGGTGAGCAAGACAGTCAGGCCGTCTATTTCTTGAATCAAGAAAATGTGACCCGCGTGGATGTCATTAATTACGCCACCCAAGGGGTTGCCAAACCGGTACGTGATGATGATTTCAGAGGTGCTGATATAGAGCCTATGTCAGAACCCGGTGTGGCACGTGATCCGGGTGAAGAAAATCTTGTTGAAATGTATACCACTAATTTAAATGAAAAAGCACGCCAGGGTAAAATTGATCCGTTAGTGGGTCGTGATGAGGAAGTGACGCGCTGCGTACAAATCCTTTGCCGTCGTGTTAAAAACAATCCGTTGTTAGCGGGTGAGGCAGGCGTTGGTAAAACAGCGGTGGCCGAAGGGTTAGCGCAACTGATTGTTAATGGTGATGTTCCACGTTCACTGGCACATTGTACTATATATTCACTGGATCTCGGGGTGATGCTCGCCGGTACTAAATACCGTGGTGATTTCGAGAAACGATTTAAATCCGTATTAAAAAGTTTAGGGCGCCACACAGGGGCGATCGTATTCATTGATGAAATCCATAATCTCGTTGGTGCTGGCTCAGCGACGGGTGGGACAATGGATGCCTCAAACCTGATTAAGCCCTTATTGAGTTCAGGCGATTTACGTTGCATGGGGGCGACCACTTACGATGAATACCGTAACTTTATTGCCAAGGATAACGCGTTAATGCGTCGTTTCCAGAAGGTTGATATTGAAGAGCCCACGCCTGCGCAAGCGGTAGAGATTTTACAAGGACTAAAAGTATACTATGAGGAGTACCATGATGTCAGATATACAGATACTGCACTACAGCGCGCTGTTGATTTGTCTTCCCGCTATATGGCTGACCGCCACTTACCTGATAAAGCGATTGACGTTATCGATGAAGCGGGTGCCTTCCAAGCACTCCAATCAGCCGTTAAACGCAAGAAAACAATCGATGCGCATGAGATCGAAGAGGTAATTGCACGTATGGCGCGTATTCCGGTGAATACCGTGAGTCAGTCCGATCGCCAATTATTGAAAAAATTACCACGCCAATTAAAA
>NVSS01000168.1 GCA_002732805.1 Coxiella sp. (in: g-proteobacteria) | reverse complement strand
GTCAGGCTGTCACCATTACGGTCGTCGAAGCTATACATTTCTTTTTCAACGATATCGGTAACTTCGCCAATACCACGCTTAAACAACGCGGTGGATTCTACAATTGGAAAACGTATTTCTTTGTAGCTGTAACTTTCAGTGACCTGACGACAAACATGCTCGAGGTGCTGCCAATAGCTCGTTTCCCCAGGCAATGTATCGTTCATACCGCGAATGGCTTGGATTAATTTAGACATGCTTATTTGCGCTTTTGATTAAGTTTATGCTCGACTACGACATTCTTTACCGTCATCGGAATGGCTAGATGCTGTGACGCCTGTTGGGCAGGTTGTGCTGCTTGTGTTAATAAATTATTAGAAATAATTGCATGCTGATGATGGCGTTGACCATACCACCACGCCGCCACCAATCCAATGAGCAATAAAAAAACAACGCCACTCATCCAACGCGCCACACGACGTTTCGAACGATTTGAATGTGCCGTCTTGGTAATGCTACTCGCAATGTAGCTCGTACCTTGCGTTGGATTAATTTGGTCCACAAATCTCATCGAATTAAATGCCGCTAACAACGGTGCATTATCAATTTTTAATAGCGCCGCATAGTTACGCAAATAGCCACGCACATAGATAGCGGCCGAAAAACGGAAATAGTCATCGGCCTCAATATCTTTAATAGATTGCACACTTAAGCGCAATCGATTCGCAACGTCTGCCTGAGTCATGCCTTGTGATTCGCGAATACCACGCAACACCTTACCCGGCGCTGTTGGTGATGTGTCTTCATCCTGATCATGTATATCAGTCATTTATTGGTCCTAAAATGAGCATTAAAAAACACAGCATTTTACCATGAGGGATAGCGGTAGATCAAAGTGAGTATAAATTATTCAGACTTTATTTCTTGCTGAGGAATCAAGATGCCCGTTTTTACCCAACGCTCATGACGACCTGTGCGATCCGTAAAATCGCCTGCGAGTTGGCCACATGCCGCATCAATTTCCTCACCACGCGTGCGTCTTACCCAGGTTTGAATGCCCGCACCGATCAAGCGCTGCTGAAAGGCATCAATTGCCTCTGGGCTCGAGGTACGGTAATTCGTTTTAGCGAAGGGATTAAACGGAATCAGGTTCACCTTACACGGCATATTATCGAGTAACCGAATCAGCTGCTTGGCTTGCGTCAATGAATCATTAATACCGTCCATCATCACATATTCGAATGTCACCACACGCTTTTTAGCACCTTTAAAGTAATCACGGCACACGGCCATCAATTCAGCTAGAGGGTATTTTTTGTTAATCGGTACCAATTGATTACGCAAATCGTCCGTCGCTGCATGCAACGATACGGCCAAGGCCGCCTGACTGTCTTTTTGTAATCGCTTCATTGCTGGAAGGACACCTGAGGTGCTCAACGTCACCCGGTATTTGGATAAACCATAAGCTTCATCGTCCATCATGAGGTCCATCGCCGCAACGACATTGTCATAATTTAGCAACGGCTCACCCATGCCCATCATCACCACATTAGTGACATGACACGTTTCTCTGGCAACCCATACCTGCGCAATGATTTCACCTAAGGTTAAATTGCGATTGAATCCTTGCTTGCCCGTAGAGCAAAAACTACAATTCAACGCACACCCGACTTGCGATGAGACGCATAACGTACCGCGATCACTGCTGGGTATATATACCGTTTCGATCTTATTGCCATCATCAAGCTCAAATAACCACTTCGCCGTGCCATCTTGCGCTTGCTTGTGATACACCACCTTGGGAAACGTAATGACTGCTACCCGCTTTAATTTGTCACGTAACGCCTTACTCAGATTTGTCATCTCATCAAAGCTCGTGGCACGCTGCTGGTGGATCCATTTAATGATTTGCATGACACGATAACGCGGCTCACCCAGCGACTCGAAAAACTCCTCTAATCGCTTGGGTGATAAGTCAAGAATATTGACGCGCTGCGTTATCGTGATATCTGTCATCTAGCCAAACACTTCGTTTGCTTTAAAGAAATAAGCAATTTCGTCTTTAGCGGTTTCAGGTGCATCTGAGCCATGAACAGCATTCGCATCAATCGAATCTGCAAAATCAGCACGAATCGTACCAGGCGCTGCATCAGCCGGATTGGTCGCACCCATAATATCGCGGTTCTTTTTAATTGCGTCATCACCTGATAATACCTGAACCATCACCGGACCTGAGATCATGAAGCTCACTAAGTCATTGAAGAATGGACGTTCTTTATGTTCGGCGTAAAAACCTTCCGCCTGGTCTTTCGTTAATTGCATCGCACGTGCAGCCGCAATTTTAAGCCCTGCTTTTTCAAAACGAGTATAAATCTCGCCGATAACGTTTTTGGCAACAGCGTCAGGCTTTATAATAGAAAGCGTTTGTTCGATAGGCATAAGTGCTCCTCATTGGTATGTTTAAAATTTTGGCATTATAGGGTGATCAGCCGCACATGTAAAGCAGGATATTAGATAGTGACAAGTTACGCCTTAAGCTTCACTTAAGGTATTAAATTTCATAAATATTTCATTTTTATAAAGAATAGAGAAATGCTATAGTTTCCACAATGGAAAACTTAACAGGAGTCATTTATGCTCAGACCTTCACCCGATAAATCACAAAACATAGCCTCCCGCCAACATGCCCTACTCGTTCTCATTGAGAGACGCCTTGAAGCAAGCAACATTGATGCGGCATTCAAGCTTTTTATAGAGGCTGATTTCGCAAACAAAGCTAAAACTGGCTGGACGGTCGTGGAAGGTAAAGCGCATGGAAAATATCAGCATATTTTTAAACAACTAGAAACAGCGCAGTGTAATAAGGCCAGGGAAGCACTGGAAGAACATCGTTATGGCGATGCCAAAACACTTGCTAAAAAAGTGCCCCTCCCCTTTAGAAAATCGCTACAGGAAGACATACGTAGCACAATGAAAGCAACTGAAGACAAATTGATGGCGCTCCTAGGTGTCCATCAATTTACTCAATTTGATGCTGAACTAGCTGCCGCTGCTTATCAGCACCTTGATGCGAGCGTCAAAGGCAAATTCCTCAGCAAAAAAGAAGCACAAAAAATAGCATTCCTCGGTACAGTGAGCCAGCAGGCTGCTGACGATCAACTAGCCACCATAGACATACATCTAAAAAGCGGCACGTTAGATGCCAGACTAAAAAGTGCACTACACACTATCTATGTGACGGCACAAGCACGTATCATTGCCACTATTTCAACACTCATAAGGGATGGGGACTATGCTGGGGCCTTTGAACAGGCTGAAATACAAGCTGGATATCTCGGCGTGAATGAAACCGACATTCGCGTACAACTAACTGAGAAACTCGACGACACGCTGGTGGCGTACCGTTCACTTCTCGATAAACACCTGTTCGCTGATGCCTACCACTTGCTCTATTCAAGCAACGTACTTCCCGGCGCACGAGGAGAGCAACATGACGCGCTTGCACAACAACACCACGAATACGTTACTAACCTCAAAACACGCATTCCAGTGGCAGACTCAATAGCCGAATTTGCTGAGCTCCACACACAAATCGAGCGCAATACGTCAAGCAATTTGGGCGAAGACATACCCGCACTCCAGGCAACGTGTCACCAACACCTTAAAAACTGGATCGAGGATCAGCTTCATATAACAACCGACACTGACATTGAACAACTGCGTGGAGCGCTACGAGACTCAGGATTACCACAACGTGACATAGCGAATGCAAGCGACGTGATTAACCACTATATTTCCACACAATCCAATTTAGTGCTTGAGCACTGTCAAGCGTACGATCTACGAGGCGCACAGGCCATCATAGATCATCATCGCTGGCCTGAGACCATAATACACACGCTTCAAGCAGAAATGGTTGCTGCTGAGGCCAATTTTCATCAAGCAGTAGAAGAATTCACGCCTAATTTTATCGCAGCAGAAAATTTTATTGAACGCCATGACAAAATAGATCAAGCCACAAAAGATCGTGAGCTAGACTGGTTAAGCCGCGCCGAAGAAAAAAATATTGGTGACACACACACCCAACTTTCTAGCATAGTAACAGCCGCCTCAAAGAACATACAAAGCTTGGAATTGATACCGTCATCACTGGCCGCCGCTATCATATCACCCGTTGAAAGATGTGGCGTTAGCAGATATCGTAATGAAACAACACAAGCTGCAATGAGTAGTTTAATCCGCCGCACAAAAACAGTCCTCGCTAACCTGAAGTGGGGCCATGACGGTGAGGCACAAAAAATAATTCAACAATTAGAGGGTGAGTCCATATATAAGCCCCTAAGTGAACTTCATCAACATATATACAACCTTCATCTCACTCACTGTAACCGCCTACTTGCATGCAAGGATTACATACCTGCTATCGAGCATATCAAATCTATTACTATTAATATGAAGATCCGCGCCCTATTTATTGAACGTGCTCTCAAGTTGCACATAGACGATTTACTCAGCAACACGGGACTTGTTGAAGCCCAAACCGCATTACACTTCTATACGGGTGATATCTCAAGAGTCGCTTACACAGCGTTTGCAACAAGCATTCACGGCGCGTATGACGCTTCAATTACTGACGACCTTCGGGCTTACAATTTTGCACAAGCGAGCGAAAAGGCAAAAGCTGCTCAACGTCGTTCAGCAATCCATGGAATAAAAAATCTACAAAAAACCGTCGCCTTCGCTGAGACAACGTACGTCGACGACCTCTATAAAATACTGGAACTTTTGGGCAGCACCAAACGAGTCAAAACACTATTAGCGACTGATGAGCCTGACTTTAGCAGGCCACAAACAAGACAGCGCCTGAACCACTGCATTACTACTGTCGAACAACTAAATGACGATTTAACCAGCGCCCCTATTAACTTGAGTCGCCCGATTACGCTACTAGCCGCACTGTCAGACAGTCCGTCATTACAAGAATGCTACCAAGGGCACTATGATACCATCAGAGCATGCTGGTTTAAGTCCTTCACAACAGCTGTCATGACAAGTGATTTCGTGGCCGCGCAAGCCTTAATTGCTGCAACAAAATTACCTGATACTGATTTTGAGCGTGGCATGGCCTTGTTGACAAAAAAAATGGATGAGGCGCAATTATATCTTATTACAATGGCACGTGAGGGCGGAGACCTTAAACCCAGTATTCCACTTGAACGTAGACGATTAGCGCAAGCCACCTTCCCAGAGGGGCGTCGTACAAAAATAAATACTACATTCGCGTCTATTCAAAGTAATTTTGAGTCCAATATTACACAACTGTGTAAAGAGCATCATTTTCAACAAGCCCGTGAGGTACTTGGTAATAGGCACCTTTCTGAGAGAGACCTTGACCGATTGAGACAATACATAATCGATCAACAAGCAGAGTTTATTATGGAACATGCCGTTGACGCCTTAATTGAGAAAGACTATAGGTGCATTGATCTCGTTCAAGAAGAAAGTTTTGAAATGATTCAGCAGGCGCAGCTCAAGGATTTAATGAATTTTCACGCGACGCACATCAAGGGGCAACCGAAGTTAATCTCGATTGTCGGAGATAAATCGAAGATCGATATGGAAGCACTGGCGAAGTTCGGCAAGATCACGGAAATCGATCTTGACG
>NVSS01000167.1 GCA_002732805.1 Coxiella sp. (in: g-proteobacteria) | reverse complement strand
TCTAATTTTTCCCATAAGTCGGCTGTATTCGTGACATGCCATGTTGTAATTCCCAGCTGATTTGCGGTGGTTATATTTTGGCCTAAATCGTCAATAAACAATGTGTTATCCGTTTTCAAGTCACTATCGATCAAAATATGATCAAATATTTCGCGCATGGGCTTTCGCAGCCCAATTTTGAACGAAAAATATGCTTTTTCAAAAAACAGGTCAATGCATGGAATATCAAATTGCTCACGTAATTTATTATTCAAATAGTTATAGTGTATTTGATTGGTGTTGCTTAACAAAAACAGCCTATACTCCTTACTTAGCGCACGCAATATATCTAAGCGTTGCAGCGACACATCAAGAATCATCGCATCCCACGCCTGTTGAATGGCATCCAAACTCACGTTTTCTTGTGTCGAATAATCTCGCAGTGCGTGTAAAAATTGTTGTGATGTCAGGCGACCGCATTCAAATTCGTCGCATAATGCATTTTGATCTTGCACCGTAAAAATATCCTGAGGATTGGCAATGCCCAGTGCATGTAATTGTTGTCGTGTGTGCTCGGCATTAATGTCGACAATGACATTCCCAAGATCAAAAATAATCGCGTTAAACTTCGTGTGCATCTAAACTCTCGACAAAACCAAGTTGATTCATTATCTCAGTTGTTCTTACAATTTCAAGTAAGTGTTGCTTACTTTTAGCGCCAACTTTAAGTTTCATATTCTTCACATAAAACTCAATCGTTCGCGCGGACAATGCTAACACCTTACCGACTTTGGGGATAGTGTGACCCTGCAGTAGGTAATATACTGTTTCGGCTTCGCGTTTGGTAAAATAAATACCCTCGTAGCGTTCCCCTAAAAAATACATTGGCGATGGCGCGTGCTCACGTGTCGACGACGGTGCGCGCTGCTTTCGTGTGCGCTCACGTAACATAGAGCGGCCAATATCGGTAAAACGAAATTGATACGTATCATCACCCCGGTGTAATACTTCTTGTAAAATTGATTCCCAGTAATCCATTGCTTCCTCCGCGTTTAAGAACGCGGGAATTAAGCGCCATATGCGCGTTCGAGTCAACCGCCTTAGTGTACATTTCAGAGATAGATGACAAGTGCTATAGGGGATATCATGTTCATGCTGAGAATTCACTAACGTCATTAAATTCAGCTGCTCGCAATGTGATCTGCAACTCGCTATACGCGTTGCATGGAAACACAATCACTCCAAGACAAATATGCCGCAAAAAGTATCTGCTACGGCTGCGGACCTGCCAACGAACATGGCTTTCAAATTAAAAGTTTTGTTGATGGCGAGCAAGTCATCGCTCATTATCATCCCAAGCCGTACCACCACGCATTCCCTAACGTGTTAAATGGCGGGGCTATTGGTACCGTACTAGATTGTCATTGCAACTGGGCATCGTGTTGGTACCTTATGCAGGCACAGAAACTTGAACACCCACCGTGCACCGTCACAGCAGAATACCGTATTAAACTACGGCGCCCTGCACCCGTGGACTGTGATTATACGTTAGTCGCAGAACTCATTAGCATTGAGGGTAATAAAGCGACGATTCATGGGGAACTAAAGGCTAACGAAAAAATCTACGCAACGTGTGATGGGGTTTTTGTAGCGATACCGCCTGAACATCCCGCGTACCATCGCTGGTAGATTATTGCGTGGCTTCCTCAGTAGACAGCATACGCTTACGATGGCGTGAATCGAGCATGAGGTTGTAAACAGCAATAACAGATGGAAATAGATTTGCGATGACACCCACCGAGTCGTTCTTACCAAACGTAAAGTAACTCAGCAGCAACAAACTCCCAATCAAGCTCATCATCCAGAATAAGCGCGTCATGACAGGCTTACCCGCACGACGTGACGCCCATAGCTGTACAAACCAGCGGCCAGCAAATATGCCAACGCCGAGAAAGCCAATCAGCTTCCAGGTGGTGATCACGGGCATGTGAAAATGATGTAGTGCATTTAACATAGGCTGGGAGTATACCCAATATTTGCACGATTAGCCAGCGGCTAACGGCGGGCTATAACGTCACAGGGACAGGTCTGCCGCTTGGCTGTGATGCTGCCGTTGAGGGTGAGGACCTACCAAACAATGCTTGATCCATAAGGGCCATCCTTGCAGGATTTAGTAATGATGCCTTAGTGCGGCGCATCGACTTATCCGCAGCGATAACACTTTGTTTTGTCTCAGAAATTGATTGATTCGGGAATAGAAAAATACGGCCTATTAGGCCTTGCTGAGCGCCCAGACCTTGATCGCGCCATTTATTAGCATATAGGATTGTTACTGTTTGTGGCTCGCCATCCGCTTTAGGCGTAATTTTGCAATGATGGTATTGATTGCCATCCACTGCTTGAGCATCATCAAACCAAATAATGTCGGCACCCGTAATCACATCTTTAATAAAATCTGCAACACTAGAACCCGCAGCACACTTATACGCGTCCGAACAAATATAGGGGATCATTTCCTTCTCAAAGTACGACGAATTCGCCGTATTACCAGCGTCACTTCCATATGCCGTACTAATAAACATAGTAGACATGATATACAGCACCAATAGTTAAATATCTACACATTATATAGATCTAATATTAACTAAATATTAACACTTGATTAAGGAATTCTTAAGAATAAAATAATTAACCGGCACACGGTATTGCATATTTTCCCAAAGTCGCTTATAAAATAAGGTATCAATTGATTACAGGAAGTAGTTATGTCAAAGGAATGTGGATTCTCTATCATTGAGCTCATGATCGTCGTCGCCATTATCGGTATTCTCGTCGCTGTTATCATCCCGTCGTATCAAATATATGTACGGCGCGCACACTATGTTGAAGTGGTACAAGCCGCAACACCGTACAAAATGAGTGTTCAAGAATGTTTTCAAGTTACCAATGATTTAAGCGAATGCGGTGCCGGGAAAAATGGCGTTGCGTCAAGCACCGCAACCGCACGTGGCATTGTTAAATCGGTGCAAATCACCAATGCCGGCAAAATTACAGTCACCCCTTTAGCAAAATATGGCTTAACGCTGAAGGACAGTTACACATTAACGCCGGTTGTTAAACGCGGTCAATTACTCTGGGTATCCGGAGGAGGCGGCGTGGCACATGGATATGCCAATTAGTGCACTGGCGAATGCACTTATCAATACAAATTTAATCACACACACCCAAGCACAAGCACTTGAAGCTAACGCACGGCTGGCGAATCTTGATTTAGCCGATTACCTTCATCACCATACGCGCTATGCTAGCAACGATGTTGCCGCTGCTTGTGCGTTATATTTTGGTCTTGAACACGTGTCATTGTCGCAAGTTGAGCAACCTCATTTCGTCAAAAACATACTCTACTTTACCTTGCAGGATGAATCTATTGCCGCTATCTATCGACCGTTAGACATGATCCATACCAAACCCGATCAACGGTTGGCGTTTATTAGCGCAGATGATTTTTTTACACTACGCGACACGGTATCACGACCATCGGACACGCAATACGACGACAAAACAAGCGCGGATCAACTCAATAAAATTCTAGCGATGGCTATTTTGCACAAAGCCTCTGATATCCATTTTGAGCCGCACGCCGCCCAAGTGCTGGTTCGTCTGCGTATCGATGGCTTATTGCAAAATCATAGTCAGTTGTTACCTGATGAATTAACGCGTATCACCACACGCCTCAAAGTACTGTCCAACACCGATATCACACAATCGCGCCTTCCTCAGGATGGTCGCTTTAGCTATACGTTCGATACCGATTCCTTTGATTGCCGCATTAGTTTTTGTCCGACTATTTATGGTGAAAAATTGGTTATCCGTATCTTGAATGCCTGCCAGCATGTGCTACAGTTCACAGAACTTGGGCTTGAACCCGATCAAAAAGAATTATTAATCCAAGCACTGAATCGGAACCAAGGGCTCGTGTTAGTCACCGGCCCTACAGGCAGTGGAAAAACGCAAACGTTGTATACCGCACTGAACCACCTCAACCAATCAACAACGAATATCTCTACGATTGAAGATCCCGTTGAAATTAAATTAGCCGGCATCAATCAAATAAACGTTGATGATAACCTGGGGCTTAGTTTTGCGCGTGTGCTACGCGCTTTATTGCGTCAAGACCCTGACATCATCATGATCGGCGAAATTCGCGACCATGAAACGGCAGAACTTGCCGTGCGTGCGGCACAAACCGGGCACTTAGTGCTCGCCACGCTGCATACGCAGTCAGCTGTTGAAGCCATCACCCGCTTAGAAAATTTAGGCGTGTCACGCTTTAATATCGCCACCACCTTAACACTTGTTATTACACAGCGTCTGGTACGAAAACTCTCTAATAATAAGCTTAAAGGACGCATCGGCGTGTTTGAATTACTCAACATAAGCCCGCTCATGCAATACCAAATCATCGAACAAAAATCGTCGCTTGATCTACGCAAGCTGGCGCTAGCCGATGGGTTTCATGATCTATGGCACCAGGGGAAACTAAAAGTCGCACGACACATCACAACACAAGATGAGCTAATCCGTGTTGGCATCGATGCGCTAGAGGTTGCCCATGAAAACTCCTAATCTACTGCAAATCACCATACGCTGGAGCGGAATCGATAACAACGGCACATTATGCAATAACGTATTTTTTGGCTCTAAAAAAGCATTCGACCATTTCATGTCCGTGCAACATATCGTGCTGATTACCTATAAAATAGAATATAAATTCAAACAACGAAAGAAAGCAAATCAACTGCGGCAACAATTTACATCCGATCTCGCGAATTTACTACAAACCGGCTTATCACTCGTTGATGCGCTTACCTTACTCTCTAAAAAGCACAGTACCACTGAATTAGCCAATCTCATTGATGATATCTACCAACAAATAAAATCGGGCAAGCAGTTATCCGAGGCGCTGGCCTCCTACGCGACGTATTTTTCGCAAAATTACATTCAACTCATTTGCGCTGCTGAAAAAACGAATCAATTGCCCACCATCCTCGCGCAATTGAGCGCACAACAAACGTTTATGCTAACGATTTCCAACCAACTTAAAAAAGCGATGATTTATCCGTGTGCCACGTTATTGTTTACCTTGTTCATTAGCGTGGGCTTGCTCATCTTTGCCATTCCCCAATTTCAAAACATTTTTAGCAGTTTCAATGCAACACTGCCCCTCGCCACACGCGCCGTGATTGCTATTTCCGACGTGCTGACAAAATTCGCAATACCGTTACTAGCAGGCGCCCTATTAGCACCGATCAGCCTTGTTCTATCCTATAAAAGATCAGTACGCGTTAAAAAAAGCATTCAGCACCTACTCACGAAATTGCCCTTCATTAAAAAGCTCTATCGCCTAAAACAGGTCGCCAGTTGGACCAACGTGTTAGCCGTCAGTACAAAATCAGGGATCCCACTACCGGAAGGCATTGCACTTGCTAATAACACATTAACGAATCTGGTTCTCAATGAACGCTGCCAAAGCATTGTGGCGCAACTCACGGCGGGATCACGTCTGCATCAGGCCGAGAGTGACACACACTTATTCTCTCAGGACGAGTGCTACCTTATCGAAATAGGCGAAACCTCTGCAACACTTCCGCACTTACTTGAACGCATCTCCCAACAAGCACGCGATACCATCCAACAATCACTTGAGCACTTGAGTAAATGGCTCGAGCCTGTCATCATGATGGTATTGGCGGTTGTAGCGGGCGGCTTGGTCATTACC
>NVSS01000166.1 GCA_002732805.1 Coxiella sp. (in: g-proteobacteria) | reverse complement strand
GGACATTAGTCCATTACAGAACACACCCCCGTCCCCGATGCTAAGACGTGACAGGGTGGTACAGCTTGCGATAGAATAGCGTTTTTTGGTCTGATAGGAATCAGCACATGACGCGCAATTATTTTGGAACGGACGGTATTCGCGGCCGCGTAGGCGGTGCACTGATTAATACGGAATTTATGCTGACGCTCGGCTGGGCGATCGGTACAGTACTGACAGATGAGCAGCATAAAACGGTACTGATCGGGCGTGATACGCGTGTCTCAGGGACGGTATTAGAATCTGCATTGGAGGCGGGATTAGCGTCTGCAGGTGCGGTAGTACGTACGTTAGGCATCATTCCGACGCCAGCGGTGGCCTATTTGACCCAATCGATGCGTGCGCAGGCAGGTATTGTCATTAGTGCATCACACAATCCTTATCATGATAATGGCGTTAAAATCTTCAACCAACAAGGCATGAAGATCAGCGATGAACAGGAGTTAGCGATCGAGGCGTTGTTGACTGAGCCGCTGACGATGGTATCTTCGGAGCAAATGTCGGCCATGAGTCGTCTGATGTACGATGCGCAGGGACGTTATATTGAGTTCTGTAAGGGTACCTTTCCAGATCAATTAACCTTAGAAGGGTTAAAAATCGTCATTGATGCGGCCAATGGTGCAGGTCATAAAGTGGCCCCGACTATTTTTAAAGAGCTAGGTGCGACGATCGTTACACTGGGTTGTAGCCCAGACGGTTTTAATATTAATGAACAGTGTGGTGCGATGAGCACAAAGACACTGCGAGCGCGTGTTAGAGCAGAGCAAGCGGATATTGGTATTGCATTGGATGGCGATGGTGATCGCTTACTGTTAGTCGATCATAAGGGCGAACTTGTTGATGGCGATGAAATTCTGGCGATCTTGGCGAATGAAAATGTCAGCGGTGTACGTGCGGGTGTTGTCGGCACATTAATGAGTAATTTAGGCCTCGAGCAGGCAATGGCGGGTTTAGGTATCGAATTTGAACGAGCACGTGTAGGCGATCGCTATGTTTTGGAGCGTTTACTCGAGAAAGGCTGGACGTTAGGGGGTGAAGCATCTGGGCATATTATCGATCTTGATTACACGACAACCGGCGATGGTATTATTAGTGCGTTACAAGTGCTGCGGGTGATGCAGCGACACAAAGTAGCATTGAGTGAATTAAAACAAGTCATGCAAAAGCGCCCACAAATTTTAGAAAACATTCGTTTTTCAGGCGATATCGATATCATTAATCACCCGGAGACACAGGCGATTGTGACGCAGGTATCCGAACGATTAGTCGGTCGTGGTCGTGTGCTATTACGCTTATCAGGTACCGAACCATTAGTGCGCGTGATGGTTGAAGGCGATGATGAAAATGAAGTGCGTGCCGCAGTTGATGAAATTAGTGCGGTCATTTATTCGCTGATTACGAACCGTGTAGAGATAATGAATTAAGTTAAATTAAATATAAGAGGGGGTAATGTCAAGAGTAGGTGTCTATTGAATTTAAGGATTTTCGGGGCATCATAACAATGGGAGGGGATTCACTCGATGTAGCGGAATCAACGGTTGATGGGAAACCCTTACGAGAGTGGGGATTTGAGACAGACCCGGGCCCTGTTATTTGGCATAAAAAAGCTACCCACCCTGATCTGCTCCCGATGACAGGCTATGCGCCTTCAAATATATAGCTATGTGTGACACAGTTTGTGTTTGTAGCGTTAAAATACGATCAATTAATTAAGGTCTGTTGTACGGTTTTATTTTAAAAATGGGGTGGGGTTGTGCTATCCTATTTAAATAGCGGTGGATTTCTCAGGCAGTTTTTTAAGAGCGCGCTTGTACAGCATGGATGGAGTTTAAAATGACACACAGACTCAGCATTATGGATCACTCTATTGACTACATTCGTTGGTTGATTGGTTGTGTTTTGATTCAGTTCACTGTTTATACCTATATAACGCTCTCACTTCATGGTTGGCAGTCGCTGATTGCAAAAAACAAACTCTTTCCTATAGTTAATGCGTTTTTTCTAGTGATGAGTCACCATGTCATGTTGAGCAGTGTGATTATATGGGTGGTTGTTGCACTTTTGCTTGTGTTCCTGTTTATTGGCACGAACCGTTGGTGCTTGTTTTTGGTAGGCCTACTTTTTTTGTTTGTCTGGCTAGTGACATTAGGAAAACCAGGTACTTGGTTGTTCAAATACGTCATGCCGATGGCCGTTTCATTGATTCTCAGCTTGAGTGCCTATCCAAATGCGTCACCCAATAGAAATTCATTTAATTTATCCGTATCGCTAGCGCTTACATTTCTATTTTCAGTATTGCTTTTTCTATTGTATTGGATGTCTCAAGATGGTGGTGTGGAAGCGACCTTTATTGCTGGGTTAAGTGCTGTCATTGCATTTGTACTATTGGTGTGTGCTCACGTCGCTACGTATTATCGATCAAAAAAATCAGTATCCTGTGATGATCATGAATCGTATCGTAAAGCCACTAACAATACGATTAATGCATTGCTTTACTTATTTGGATTCATGCTAGTTTATCAGGTGATTAGCGATGCCTATTTGCATTGGTTTACAACTCAAGGGTATGAGCATCTTATCGCCGTATACGCAAAGTACACACAAGCACCATTACACACAAAATCCTTTCTTGTGCTGTTGGAGCGCTTTTCGCCATGGCTTCATATCGTGCAGTTGATCTTGGAATCTGTGTTGGCCATTGGTTTGTTACTTCGTATTGTGACGATACCCTGTTTGTGGGGAGCAACCTTATTATGTGGTGCCTTAGCGTGGATCGAAACAGGTATCCCTGCTGCCTGGCCGCCTCAGCTGGGTGGCTCTATTTCTTGGGTTTGGACATTATGGTTTACGACGTTTTGTCTCTTTATTTGTGCGGTATACAAAACCCAACAATGGATGACGCAGTGTAGTCTGAAAGCATTGATTATGGGGCACCGGACGTCATTATCTTGGAATAATTCCATTCGGAACGGTATCATTGTTAGTTATTCATTGTTGCTGTTGTTGGCCATTGCATTGCGTGTGTTAGCGTCCAGCGCGGGGCGTATTGGTGTGCTTGAAGACACGATTATAGCGGTCTCATTTTTGACTATTATAAAAGCGTATATTGAGCGCTACCGAGCCTAGTCCAGCGGCAGAAGACCCGATGAAAATAGGGCTAGGCTATGCACCTTCAAACAGATAACGTGTGTGACACAGCTTGTGTTTGTAGCGTTAAAATACGGTTATTGAGCTTAGTCATTAAGTTAAACGCTTACTGCACGGTTTTATTTGTAAATGTCTGTATTAATTGCTGTGCAGCGGTTGGTTTTATCCTGACTGCTTTCGTGACACACATTCGAACACCACAGGTTGGAGAGACCGGACCTATCTGCAGTCAGCAACAAGGTGAGTGATTGCATCTATTTTTTGGAAAATTTTGGTCTAGATAGTTGACCCACTATACTTTTCTATATACTCTCCTTAATTCGCAGGAAATATGACGTCAAATTATGAACATTAAGAGTGAATTTTAGTTAAATCAAATATCAGATAGACCTGACTAAGCGATGGACTGAGTATTTACAAAGCCGTATTTTGTACATAAGGCAAAAATAACTGAATGGGAGTTGTACTATTAATCAGAGATTATTTTTTATAATCACGCAATTTGATTCAGTCTCAATTTTTAGATAAAGTAATGAGACTGTCATGATAAGTGGGGGAATCCGGAAAATGAATAATATAATAAATATGGATATACTTTTGAATGACTTTAATTTATATAAAGATACTTTTTCCAAAAGTTTAGTAACTGATATCAAAGACAATGTTAAAGTCTTTTCTAAAGAAATAGATCAATTAATGAAGGAACATCTTGAGCTAACACTAAATAATGAATATTTATCTAAAATATCAGAAAATTTTTCTAGGTATCAGTATGTCAATGTTTCTAAATTATTTCCTGCCCCTCTCATTGAATATATAAAAAATGAGGTTACCTCTATTGTCTCAAAAGAAAAAAGTCGACTTGATATAAAAATAGAACAAACAAGCAACTCTCCAAGGAAAATGTCTACTGTTAATTATGATTCTTTTATAAAGCTTGGACAATATGTTCCAGCTTTGTATTCCTCTATCATTTTGAGAGCCTTATTATCTGCAATTTCTAGGACTGCCGTAATTGACTGCCAATACAAAAATGAAAGAATAACAGCTACTCATCAGCAGATTGCGGGAGACACTCATGGTTGGCATTGGGGAGATCACGCCTATGCTTTAATATTTATAATAAAAGCTCCATCTATAGATGCAGGAGGAATGTTGCAATGTATTCCCCATACAACATGGGACAAGGAGTCTCCCAATGTAAATAACTATATCAGTCAACACCCTATAAATACATATTATCATTCTACAGGCGATGTTTACTTTTTCAAAACAGATACAAACCTTCATAGAACATACCCTCTAGAGAGAGACTCTGATCGCATTATTCTTAACCTCACCTTATCAAATTTAGATGATCTTGTTAAGAATCTTTCTCATGAAACTCAAGACAGAATATATGCCCAAGCGTAGTAGCCCCTTAACTTTTTTTAGGATTAAAAACACTTAAGACTAACAGAATAAAGAATAGGATAGGATAAAGATATGAAAGAAGATAATGAGAAAAACGGCAACCCCATTTTATCCTTCAGTCAAAGTATCGTTGCTGGTGGTATTGCAGGTGGTACTGCATCATTAGTTAATAGGCCTTCCTGGACAATATCCACGCGACTGCAACAGGGACTCCCCCTCTCTTTTAGGCCTAGCATCCTATATAAAGGCACGTCAACCATAATAGCTACCACGCTACCTTTAACTGCACTACAATTAGCTGCAACCTCTGCCATCGAAAGGACCATGGGGGGAGCAGATACCATTTCTTCGGAAAAACGAATGTTAACCGCATTCCTTGGGGGGGCCACACCAGGAATTGTCTCTAACTCGATCACGCTAACTATTGTTCAGCAGCACAAGCACAATACCGTATCATTTATAAAATCAGCGAAAAGCTTTATTCGGCAGCGTGGTTTTTTGAAGTTAACCACTGGATTACCTGCAACAATGCTATCTGATGGTCTTTTTATATTTTCGTTTTACGGGCTTGCACCAACATTAAAAAAACACATACAAAAAATAGGACCTGACAACATCCCGGCAGATGCGGTGTCTGGCACACTGGCTGGATGGCTTGCTGCTGTAACTACGCATATCCCTGTTAGAATAAAAACATTTCAACAAAATGCTGCTGATATACCAGGAAAAACGCCCAATCTTATCAGTACTGTAAAGTCCATAGCTGCAGAAGGTGGTGTTGCTAATTTCTTTAAAGGACTTACGCCAAGACTGTTTGGGTTACCGCTAACTATAACTGCTGCTTCAATGGCGATGCAACGCTACGATAAATATGTAGAAGGTCCGGTCTCTCCAACCCCCAACCATGTAAAGCGCATCTCGATTTAGACTATAAAACAAGGTGAAAGCTGCAAATTCCTCATTTCCCAGAACCACCAATTTGACACGTTTGCGCACAAAAAGGGCGTTTTTGGCCGTTTTCCTTCAAATTCACCCTCTTTTTTCTAGGCTGATACACTCTGGTTCTTTGGGTGTCGTGGGCGAATGTGTGTCACGAAAGCAGAAGGATAAAACCAACTGCCGTGTCGCATAAGAGATGAGGGATAGGCCCCTCGGAGTCGGCTTGCAGGAGCAGACTTCAAA
>NVSS01000165.1 GCA_002732805.1 Coxiella sp. (in: g-proteobacteria) | reverse complement strand
GATCCGTGAATTTCAGTTGACGCACCAAGAGGTCGCTGACGCGGTCGGTAAATCACGCACCGGTGTTACTAACTTATTACGTTTGCTTAAGTTAAATCCTGACGTGCGACTGTTAGTTGAAAATGGTGACATTGAAATGGGCCACGCACGTGCTTTATTAGGCCTCGAAGGGGCGGAGCAAAGCAAGGTGGCACATGCCATTGCTAGAAAAGGATTATCCGTACGCCAATCCGAACAATTAATTCGACGCGTGCACGAATTGAAATCAGCAGCGCGCGGCGAAAAAGAAAAAGTAGATCCCGATGTATTGCGCTTGCAAACAGATTTGGCTGAAACGCTGGGGGCTGCTGTACAAATTCAGCAGAACGCTAAAGGTAAAGGGCGTTTGGTTATTCAATATAATTCACTGGAAGAACTGCAAGGCATATTAGAACACATTGATTAAACCAAACACATGAAAATGTAATTGGGAGTGGTATGTGGCCGAACGTGAGAATAGAAGGGGGTGCCCATGCAGCAGTCTCGCACTAAATTGATGGGCGGCATTATTTGTTCGCTAGCCGCTTTATTTTACGTCTATGATTACTTTGTACAAGTAGCGCCGAGCGTGATGGTGAATGACCTGATGCGCGACTTTCATATTGGTGCGGGCGACCTCGGCATTCTGTCGGCGTGTTTCTTTTACGCTTATGCCTCAATGCAATTACCTGCCGGTTGGCTGTTAGACCGACTAGGCGCACGAAAGTTATTAAGCTTAGCGGTACTTGTAAGCGCCTGTGGCGTACTCTTATTTAGTGAGGCACCGCAATTTTGGGTGGCATGCTTAGGGCGATTCCTTATTGGCTTGGGTTCGGCATTTGCGTTCATTAGCACCTTATTCTTAATTTCACGTTGGTTCTCACATAAATATTTCGCGGTACTCGCAGGCTTTGTACAGCTGGGGGCGTGTATTGGCTCGATTATTGGCTTAGCGCCAATTGCATCGCTTGTTAACCAACACGGTTGGCGCGAAACGATGTGGGTCACGGGGTTATTGACGTTTGGTTTAGCGTTGTTATTTTGGTTGGTGATTCGCAATGCGCCCAACCAACAATCCATACAAAAAATGCACGCCAACCTTCCTAAAGGTGCCATCAAGGCACTCTTTAAAAACAAGCAAGTGTGGGCCATCTGTGCCTGCGGATTTTTATCTTGGGTGCCGGTTGCTGGTGTGGGTGCGTTATGGGGCGTGCCTTATATGATGAAGGTTTATGGCCTTAGCAACGAGCAAGCAGGCGCGTTGGTAACGTGGTTTTGGCTCGGTATTGGGTTGGGCAGTCCTTTTGTGGGTTGGTTGTCCTTGCGACTATCATTACGAAAGCTGCCGATCGTCCTCTGTTTTTTCTCAGCAGTTGTCGCATCTATATTGTTATTAGAAGCGCCACATTTATCACGGACGGGATCGTTAGCCGCCTTATTCTTGCTCGGCTTTTCGGCCAGCACCCAATCGCTTACCTTTGGTATCTTAAAAGACGTGGTGCCGCGCGAGCAATTTGGTTTTGCATCCGGCATGAATAATATGGCAGCGATTTTAGGCGGCGCCTTTGCACAACCGCTGATTGGATTTATTTTGAAATTCACATGGAACGGCGCACAGCATAATGGGACGCCTCTATATACATTAGCAAACTATCAAGTGAGTCTTTATATGCTACCGGCCATTGGTTTGCTCGGTATGTTGGTTGCGCTTTTTGCGTTGCGTGAGACACACTGCCAGCTAGAGTGCGCTCCTTCCAGTATCTAGAGCCTACATGGTCAATAGCCACCCCTGAAATTCACATAACCAATTGATTGAAATACTGTTTTTAACCACCCCTGTTTTTACATGCAAATTTAATATTGAATATTAAATTTGCATGAATTTTTGGTTGTGCTATAATGTATGCAGATTTAACATTCAATATTAAGATTGCACAAATGAAATATACACCACGCGTGATAGAAAAAGTAGTTAGGCAGTATTTAAAGCAGTTTCCTGCTATAGGCTTAACGGGGCCACGGCAAGCAGGCAAGTCTACTTTGCTGCAGCACTTATTTGCAGATTACAATTATGTCACTTTTGACGATCCTATCGTTGTATCACAATTTGAGGCAGATCCTTACGGTTTTATGTTACAACATGATGATAAGGTTATTTTTGATGAAGCACAGTACGTGCCCGATATATTTCGTTATATTAAAATAAACATCGATAATGACCGACAGACAAAAAGTAAATTTATTATCACGGGATCAAGCCAGTTTTCGTTCATTAAAAATATCCGTGAATCCCTTGCTGGACGTATTGGCTTATTGTCACTACTGCCTTTTCAATATAGCGAGCTACCAAAAAACAAGAAAAAACAGGCATACTTTAAGGGCAGCTATCCAGAGGTAATATTAGACACACGAATGGATTCAAGAGCATGGTATGCCAGTTACTTTGATACGTATCTGCATAAGGACATTGCCACGCTAACTCAAGTGGGTGATCTCAGAGACTTTAGGCGTTTTGTGCAGCTGCTGGCGGCGAATGTTGCGCAACAATTGAATATGTCATCGCTTGCTAGCGACTTAGGTGTCAGTGTGCCAACAATTAAGCGTTGGATTTCAGTATTGGAGGCATCCTATATTATTTTCTTATTGCCTCCTTACTATAAAAATTACAATAAGCGTATCGTTAAGTCGCCCAAACTTTATTTTTACGATAGTGGCTTGGTAAATTATTTATTGGAGATCACGGACCCTAGTTTCCTTGAGAGAGGGCCATTGGCAGGGCATTTATTTGAGAACTATATGATCTCAGAAATCAAAAAAAGAGAGGTGCATCAGGCGAGCCAACGTCAGCTTTATTATTTGCGTACGGCGGCTGGTGACGAGGTTGATTTGATCCTTGATTGCGGGGAATACTCAGAATGGATCGAAATAAAAAATAGCGCAACACCTAAGCCGGCGATGTTAAAGCCAATGAAGCAATTTATGGCGAGTAACGATAAGGGCTATTTGGTGTACCGCGGCGAAGATGTCACATTTTCAGATCAGTTAGCCGCTATTAATTTTTCTAATTTTTTGGAAGCATAGCCGCCGGGCGGTAATAATTATAGGTAGTTCTTTACGGGGCGCTGCTCGTTAACCCCCCCCCATTAAGTGAATAAACATTAGGGTGTACCGCTGTTCTGCCGTTAGCGCAGGTTACCATCTGCTCTTCCATCAATAGTGTTATCCCATGACAATTGGTCACCATCCGGGTGTTGAAAGGTAACGATCGTAGCACCAACGGATGCTGTCAACATGAGCAATGAAAGTGTTGCTAAGACCAACCCGTTAGCAGTACTCGCCAAGCCGGTAGCATTTCTTGTTTGACGCACCGCTGTTTGTAACGTGTTTGCTGAAAACCCGGCATAGTGCGTGTTTCGCAGTCTCGTGATAGGCGCTTTGTGCCATCTCTAATATACTAAATCCCATTTTTCTCTCCGATTGTTATTTAATTTATAGTGTGTCCCCCCCTTTGTTTGTGTAAATTGAAATGTTAACTATTTGCTTGATACCACGTCTGATGGTAGGACTTAACGCTACAGCCTTTATCAAAACCGCCCTCTTGTTTGATGGTCCACTTTCGGTTACCTGTTTTCTTGAGTAGTTTGGGACTGCCGTAATCTAAGCACAGTGACATGTCCGGTTTTTTAAGCGAGGTAACACCGTTGGGTGTGGTTTGCCAATGACCGCCCGCAGTCGCAACCACAAGGCTTGATTTAACCTTATTGGATTGCCCAGGAGGAATCACTTTAAAGGGATACGTGAATATTTTCCATTTAGACGGCGCAATTTTTTTAGAGGTTGCATAACCGCCCAGGTGAATGTAAATAGCCTTCGACGTATCATTAACGATGCGTAGCTGATTAATGCGGCCAAAAGCAACTTGGCTGATAAGTAATGATACGGCTGATACTGTGATTGTTTGGATATTGATCTTCATGGTGATACGCTCTCCTTAAGCAGACTTCACCCGAATTTAGCATTTTTTTTCGCAAAAGAAAACCGGTTTTGTTAGCCGTAACGACGTGGCCGCGGAGCAGCAGGCGCAACGCCCGGATTTTGAACATTCTGTCTTGAATCTGTTGCGTATGACCAGAAAGCAGCAAACCCCAGAGGGACAAGCGCCGTGAATGTCCCCGCAGCGATGACAGCACCCGGTATTACCAGAATATCAGCAAGCGTTATCGTGCCCACATTCTGGGCAAAGCGATGCGACACACCGCAGGCAATGGCTGTTTTCAGTACGGCCTTTGTGTATGCGGCATTTTCAGCATCTAAATAGGCTTCAACGGCACCTTTTAATGCCGGCTGTGCTCCCCCCATCACCACACAAGACCACAATAGGATTGTTTTTCGATCAGTGTGCGTGCAGGCGTAGAGTGGTGCTACGACCATTAATGCCGCGGTAGCTGTTGGAAATAATATGGATTGGGCCATCAATAAGTTTCGTAGCGCATCAGCCTTCAAAATTACCTCGGCCCAACAAGGAACGGCCTCATTAACAGCATGGCCTTATTGATCAGTTCCATAACTAGGTCCCGAGTTGATGGATAGCGGCGAGGCGGTATCTTCTAAGGTGGTTTCTTCGGCGCGATTTGCGCTCCGTGTCAGTAATGCGCTCCACGACATCGCGGGCCTTTCAATAAAAAATCTGTCAGCGGCCCTGCGCGTGGCGGTGTGTATCGCTGTTATGGCCGCTACTGCTAATGCGTTATCCATTTCGTTGTTTTCGCAGAAGGCGTAGCCAAAGCCTCCAACCGCACACACGGCACTCAGCCAGAGTATGCTATCGACACCAGCATCATTCCAATTCCAGGCCATAATTATCCCCCCCATATGAGTAATTTATATGAATAGTTATTCGGTCATTAATAATGAAACGCAATTTAAGGAAAAATTTAATCTTCTGTTAAGGAACGTGGTCATCAAATGGTGCCTGGATTGGTAAAGTGGCTCTTCAACTACGGGTTTGATTGATAGCGCATATTGGCGTTATTTTTACACAAAAACCGGTTGCCCCTCATGCTGAAAGTCTATATACTCCCCCGAACTTATCACTGTGTAACAGGAGCGTGGTGTGCGCAAGCTTTTTATTGCACAAATTGTTTTAGTATTGATCTTAGCTGGCATTTGGAGTGCCATTAATGTCAAGGCGGTGCCTTCTGTACTATACGGCGGCCTTGCCTGCCTGTTGCCCAACATTTTTTTCGCTTATTTGTTTTTTTCTCGAAAACATACAAGACGCCCGACTCAAATTTTGATAGCCTTTTACCTTGGTGAGTTTATAAAGATGATTATAAGCGCACTGGTTATAATTTTAGCAGTTATGTATTTACATGGGTTGCTTTTACCCGCCGTTGTAGGCTATTTTGTGGCCAACATGGCCTTTTGGATGGCTCCGGCCTTGATGTTAAAGAAACAAGCGAGTGCAGTATAATATGGCATCGACAACAATGACCTCAAGAGAGTACATCCAGCACCATCTTCACCATTGGCAATATTCCTTTATAACGCATAAGGTTGGTCCGACGAAGGCTTTCTGGTCGATTAATATTGACACCATGTTGGTATCCACCTTGTTGGGCGTTCTTTTTCTTGGCTTCTTTTTCTGGGCGGCGCGAAACGTGCGTGTGGATAACCCGAGTAAATTTCAAAATTTCTGTGAGCTGTGCGTGCAGACGATTGATAATGTCGTTGCTGAGTCCTTTCAAACGGTCAAACGAACCAATCTCATTGGGC